>JAHWJF010000156.1 GCA_019348515.1 Chloroflexota bacterium
CTTCCCCGTCGGATCCCCGGAGGACTTCACCGAGTAATCCGGCAAGAAGATAGACGTCGTCAGAGATCGTCCTCCGCGATGGAGCAGAGGACGGCATGATATCGGCTTGAGCCATAGCTACTGCCTCGTGTCGATACGGTGATCTGCATAAGACGGATTCTATGCGGTGGTCAGGAGACTGACATGTCCGGAAAGCACAACTCGACGCCAAATGTTGGCGCGCGGACCGGGCGCGGATATCATCCCTTCTGGACACGCTCCGTCTCCCCCGGGGACTTCTCCCGGTGCGTTTTCGTCGGCGGGTTTACTGCCCAGGGAGGCGTGAGTGACCTCAAATTCTACGGCCCGGGAAAATGACAAGAGCACCTCGCTATGCGCCCGCCCGATGTCGCTTCTGACACCCGAGGAGCTCGCCGACCGTATCGTGCCGGCCGACCCCCGCATCTCGCCGGATGGCTCGCGCGTCGTTTTCGTCGCGGCCACGGCAAGCAAAGCGGCCGAGAAGAGGACGCGCTCGCTCTGGGTAGTGAACAGTGGGCTGGCTCCTCGGCAGCTTACTGCCGGGACCGCGGACGATTGCGATCCGCGCTGGTCTCCGGACGGTTCGCGAATCCTCTTCCGGTCGGATCGGCTCAAGCCGGGCAGTGACGAGTATCGACTCTTTTTGCTCTCTTTTTCAGGCGGAGAAGGTTTGCCATTAGGCGAGCTCAACGGCGAACTGTCCCAGCCGGCGTGGTCACCGGATGGGCAACGAGTTGCGGTTCTACGGAAGGATCCGGAGTCCACAGAGGTCGCGGCGCGAAAGAAGGAGCGGGATGACGCGTTCGTGGTCGAGGAGCATCCGCGGTTCACGCGCCTCTGGCTCATCGAAGTGGAGAGTGGCCACGCACGCTGTCTGACCACGGGCGAGCGCGAAGTTCGCTATTTCGGCTGGGCGCCTGATGGGCAGTCGCTGGTCACCGTCACCACTGACGCCATCGAATATGACGCGACCCTCGGCCCGGGCAATCTGTGGCAAGTCTCTACTGAAGGGTCTCTCCCGCGTCAAGTGGCGCAATTCCGGACCACACCATCGTCCCCAGTTGTTGTCGAATTAGGCAAGGGGCCGGTCGTGGCGGTGAGTGCAAACGGCCACCGAGAGCAACCCGGGGACTCGGTGTGGACGGTGCCGTTGGCGGGCGGCGAACCAGTCAACGTGCTGCCTGAGCCTTACGGCAACGTCGAGGAGATCACCTCGTGGGCTGGGGCTCCTGGCTGCGTCGCGGCGCGAATCATTGAACGGACTCACGGCCGACTCTATGCAATCAATCTCGGGAACGGACGCATGACACCAATGACCCCACCGGCACTCTTCGACCGAGGCACCTTACTGGATAGCGTGTCGTTTTCCGGCGATGGAGGTCGGCTCGCGTGCATTTGGAGCGATGCGACGACCCCGGAAGAGGTGTTTCTAGGCGAGGTCCGAGGGGACGTTAGTTCGGTATCGTCCTTCGGCGCCCATTTTCATGGACGCCTGCAACCAGCCGAGCACGTAACGTGGACCAGCGACGACGGCGTAGAGATTGAAGGATTGTTGACCTATCCCGCCGGTTTCCAGCGGGGAACGCGGTACCCGCTGGTGGTCGAGGTCCACGGCGGCCCGTCCTGGCAATGGCAGGACCGTGTCATGCTGGATTGGCACGACTGGGCGCAAATGTTGGCGAGTCGCGGCTACGCCGTCCTGATGCCCAATCCGCGAGGGAGCACCGGGTACGGGCACGAGTTTCAACGGCTGCTCCAGGATGACGTCGGCGGTGGCGAATCACGCGACCTGGTAACCGGGGCAATGGCGATGGTCGAGAGAGGCATTGCCGATCAGGAGAAGCTTGGGATCGCCGGGTGGAGTTGGGGTGGCTACCTGACCGCCTGGACCATCACCCAAACAGCGATTTTTCGCGCGGCGGTGATGGGCGCGGGTCTGGCGAACATGATCTCCGATCATGGACAGGGGGATATCCCTTCGGCCAACTTGCTCTACTACCCCGGTCAGCCCTATGAGCATCTAGAGCACTACTGGAGATCTTCTCCAATCCGTTATGTATCGGCCGTACGGACGCCCACTCTGATCCTGCATGGCGACGAAGATGCGCGCGTTCATCCCGCCCAAGGAATGGAGTTCTTTCGGGCGTTGAAAGTTCTCGGCGTTCCCGTGCGCTTCGTGCGGTATCCGCGGGAAAAGCATGGTATCGAGGAACGCGCCCACCAGATCGACCTCATGAACCGAATCATCGATTGGCTCGACCGCTATTTGCTCGGTGCCCGATAGAGAGCACGTGATCGCGCCAATAGGTGCTGACGCGGCTTGCTGTTCTGGCGGGCGTTAATTGATGAGGATGCGAGAGATCGTCTCGGCGTAGACCCGCGCTTGAGTCACGAGATCATCGATTTTGACAGCTTCGTTGGCCCCATGAGCGTTCTCGCCACCCGGCCCATAGCCGACAGTGTCAATCCCAACTTGGCGATAAAAGCGCCCGTCGGTGGCGCCGGCCCAGGCGACGAAATACTCCGGCTCATCACCGGTGACGTCCTTGACGCTCCGCTGGAGTGCCTGGACGAGAGGTGATGAACTCTCGGTAATGTTCGCCGGGATATGATCCTTCAGAGGGTCGATCTCGAGCTCGTATCGAAAATCTGGATCGTCGCGAGCGAGAGCATCGAGTGTCGCGGCTATTTCGGCCACGGCTGATTCCCTTGTCTCGCCGGGGATCAAACGGCGATCTATCGAGAACGTGCACTCCCCCGGTACAACATTGTGGGCGACCCCCGCCTCGATCGTATTGACGCTGATCACAGGCTTGCCGACCGCGGGGTGAAACCGGTCAATGTCCTTCTCGAGCGCGAGGATCGCCTTAGCCGCTTTGGCGATGGCGTTCACCCCGGTTACGCGAGCCGCCGCCGTATGAGACGCGCGCCCAAGGCACCTCACATTGATCGCCAGCAACCCGCGCTCGGCGTTGCGTACTTTGAGGTCACTTTTCTCGCCAATCAGGCAGTAATCCGGGCGGGTAAGGCGTCCGCCGCTAATCTCATCAAGCAGAAACTTCGTTCCCAGCGCACCGCCAGTCTCTTCGTCGCTGACGACATGTGTTTGCACGGCGCCGCGTAGCGGTACGTCTTTGAGAATGTGCATGACGTGGAGCATCACGGCGACCGAGCTTTTCATGTCAGACGCGCCGCGACCGACAAGCTTTTGCCCGTCCTCGGTGACAGTCGGATCGTACGGGCCGGACCTCCAGGAAAGAAGATCCGAAACCGGGACGGTGTCGAGATGCCCATTCATGACGAGGATTGGGCCTGCCGTCGGATCACCGAGCGACACGACGATGTTCGGGCGTTCAACATCCGACGCGATCAGCTGAAACGGGAGTCCCGTGGCGCCGCACCAACGCGACACCTCGGCCATGACGGCCCGCTCTTCACCGCTCGTGCTCGGGATGGAGATCAGACGGCTAGCGAGCGACACGATCTCATCCCGGTTTGCGCGATCGGACAGTGGCGCCCGCGTCATGTTTTCTCGACCTTTCTTTTGCGCAACTGGGCACGCCTGCCGTGACGCTGAGACCGGCTTACAGCAGGGATGGTGACCGGCTAGAGACGTTCGAACCGCGCCACGTCGATCACAAACACAACCGCTCCGCCGACCTCGACCTCGAAGTTTTCCGGCATGTAGAGCAACCCTGGCTCGAGTGCAGGGGAGTACGGCACGGCAACTTGCGTTCGCCGGCGGCAGGTGCGCCGAAGAATGCCCAACACGGATTGCACCTGATCGTCGGCAACCCCGATCAACAGGCTGGTATTGCCGGTGCGCAGAAATGACCCGGTTGTGCTCACCTTTGTAAATCGATGACCGGCCGTGACCAAAGCGTCGGTCAATGCGGACGTGTCTTCATCCTGAACGATGGCGATCACGAGCTTCATTGGTCCCCTCCTGACGAAGGCGGCGCGATGCGCACGCGTCGCTCCATGGAGGCATCGCCGTGCCACATGGGCGGCGCCATGATAGCCGATGGATTCAATGAGCCAATATGATCAAGCGCCTAGTTGAGCGTTCCCCGGGGACGGGGCTTCGTGAGTGACAATCACGTCCAGGAGATCGGCATGGATCGTCCCGTTAGACGCGAGAATCTCGCGGTCGTCGGAATGAAACGGTCCCCCTCGCATGTCCGTCACTGTTCCGCCGCCCTCGGAAACCATCAATGCTCCCGCCGCAACATCCCAGGGCGAAATACCTCGCTCCCAGTATCCATCCAGGCGTCCACAAGCGATGTAGCAAAGGTTGAGCGCCGCGGAGCCAGTCTGCCGGATTGCCTGTACTCGAGTCAGAAAATCTCGCCATATGTCCGCCTGGAGTGCGCGGCGCTCAAAGTCGTAGGAGAATCCCGTAACGACGATGGAGGCGATCAGGCGATCGGTGAGGGAGACGTGGATAGGCTCACCATTGAGCGTAGCGCCGCCGCCCCGATGCGAGACGAACAACTCGTCTCGCATGGGATCGTAAACGACGCCGATGATTGGATGTCCCGCTTCCTCGAGCGCTATCGAAACAGCGAATGTGGGCAGACCGTGGGCAAAGTTCGTCGTGCCGTCGAGTGGATCGACGACCCACCGGTACCTCGAACTCAACGCGGTTCCTTGGCTTCCTTCCTCGCAAAGAAGGCAATGATCGGCATAGGCATCGCGGAGACGTCCTGCAATGAGAGCCTCCGCCGCCTGGTCGGCTTCAGTCACCATGTCGATTGTCCCTTTGAACCGCACCTCATGCGGCTGACCGAAGCGATCACGCAGTACCGCGCCCGCGTCTCGGGCAAGTTGGGCGGCGAAGCGCGCGTAATCGTCCAGGATCGTATCCGCCATGGATGACAGGTGCCTTTCTTGTCCGAGCTAGCGCTGAGTCAATGACAGTCGAGGGTGAACATCGGCTTCCCAGCCGACGAGATCACCGGCTCGGATAACCCAAGCCGCGGCTGCCGCGACCATGGCCGCATTGTCGGTGCAATAGGCGTGGGAGGGAAACGCTACCGGGACTCCGGGGCCACACTGAGCCAGGACCTCTCGGAGGAGGCGATCGCGAAGGAGCGAGTTCGCCGCCACGCCGCCCGCGAGCACAACTGTTCGAGCGTCGAACTCGGCCGCCGCCCGCGCGGTCTTGACGACAAGTGGCTCGATAACCGCCTGCTGAAAGGCCGCGGCGAGATCTGCGATTGGGGCATCCGGAGCGTACGTGGGTGGGCGGTGCTCCCGAAAGGGTCCGGACATGCTACTTGGGGGACCTGTTGCCGATGCCACGTCACTCTCAGGCACTCGCATCGGTTCGGTAAGTCTGAGGAGTGCTGTCTTGAGACCCGAAAAGCTGAAGTCATAGGTACCGGCTAGCCAGGCGCGGGGGAGTTCAAAGGAACGTGGGTCGCCTTTACTTGCGGCCTCCTGAATCGCAGGACCGCCTGGAAATCCGAGCCCAAGCAAGCGCGCGCCCTTGTCGAACGCCTCTCCCGCCGCGTCGTCGAGAGTTCTCCCAAGGTGCTGGAAGCGGCGATGGCCGGTCATCAGAATGAGTTCAGTATGGCCGCCGGACACCAGGAGGCAAAGGATCGGAAAGAGGGGTTCACTTGGCACGTTAGGTGAATCGCACAGCCAGTTAGCGTAGATGTGAGCCTCAAGATGGTTCACGGCGACGAGTGGACGGCCAAGTGCGTATGCCATCGCCTTGGCCGCATTCATTCCCACAACCAGAGCCCCTGCAAGTCCCGGGCCCTGGGTCACCGCGATGGCATCGAGGTCGTCTCGATCGATGCCGGCATCGCGCAGGGCTTGCTCGACGACCGGAACTATGGCGGTGACATGGCGACGTGCGGCGAGCTCTGGCACGACTCCGCCGTGGGCGCGGTGAAGGTCGAATTGCGACGAGATCACCGACGAGAGCACGCGGCGCCCGTCCGAAACGACGGCAGCCGCTGTCTCGTCACAGGACGTCTCGATCCCGAGCACGATCACCGCGTACACCGGACGCGCTTGACGTAATCAACCGACTTCATGGCGACTGAGTCCGGCGCATGGAATCCGAGAACGGCGAGAGGCCGTCAGGCTCGATACGGCCGCCAAGACGCCGCTCAAGCGCAATTCGTCGTGACTCAAGCGTCGCGCGGAATTCCGGGTCATTCAGAGCCGGCGACCACATGATTAGCGCGTCTTCGTTGTTGTCGCTGTAGTAGCGCTTGCGGGTTCCATGAGTGCTAAAGCCGTACTTCCGATAGAGCGCCTGCGCGGCGGCATTGGTGACGCGCACCTCCAACGTCAGCCAGTTCGCTCCGCGGTTCAACGCTTCGTCGAACATGCAGAGCAGCAAGAGTTCGCCCAGCCCCTGACCGCGGCGGGTGGGATCAACGCCAATAGTGGTGACATGGGCCTCGTCGAAGGCCAACCACATGCCAGCGAATCCGATAATCGCGGGGCGCTGCTGCCCGCCGCTGTCCTGTCTGCGGCCCAGGCTGATCGGCAACAGAGCCCGCCGCGGAACAGGCTTCACAGGCGCCATGCTACCATCCACGTTGGTCTCTTTAGGCTCTTCACTTTCTGAATTGGACTTCCGCGCGGTGACGAGCGACTCACGCACCACCACGTAGAAATTCTGCCCGGGATTCTGGAGTTCACGACGGTAGGCCGACGCGGGCCACGGATTGGCGAAGCAGCGGCGCTCCACACGGCTTACCTCGGGTACGTCGTCCTGGTTCATGACGTCGAGGGAATACAGCGGTTCTGGCGCATCCACGGCGGTACCGGCGCCGGGACGCGGGCGCAAAGTCGTCATTCCAGGACCGTAGCACCCGACCGGCATCTCGAGCAAATTGCACACAAGCGAACGTCTGTCAGCGCGAGAGGTAGACTGGCTCGATCGATTCCGCATCGTCAATGCTTCCGGACCGCCACCGTCTCCAGGCGAGCTGGGCGAGTGCTCCGGGATGACGGAATCGGAGGGGCGCCGCCGGAATCGACACGCCTTCGAGTTCTTCAATCAGCCTGGCCTGATCGTCTTCGATCTCACCCGTGAAGTGGACCGGACTCATCCCTTGGAGCTCTTCCATGAGCTCGGCGAATGTGCCATTTCTGAGGGGGCGTATAGGCAACAAGCCGTCAGATTCGGGCGTGTATTGCGCCCACACCAGACGACCTCTACCCGCGCCAATCGCTGCCACGATTGGAGTGCCGCAGCTGGCGAATGCCACGGCGGCTGCCTCCAGGGTGGGAACCCCGATCAACGGCAAACCGGTCGCCAGGTGAAACCCTTTGGCTACGCCGAATCCGACTCGCAGCCCGGTGAAGGCGCCGGGGCCTATCGCAATCCCCATCGCGCCGAGGTCACGGACTTGAACGTCGGCCCTGTCCAAAAGTTGATGAATCTCCGAGAGTAACGTCGTGGTGTGAGTGCGATCGGCGGGCCAGGTTCGGCTCGAAAGGTGCTGGCCATCATAAAGCGCGATAACGCCCTGGCCGCTCGATGTGTCTATTGTAAGAATCGGCCGGCGGTCCCCGGCTGACGGCGGTGTCGTTGCCATTGATAGCCTGCAGGTGAATCAGATACGTTGCATGGAGAATGAAGCCAAGCCAGTGTACCCGGTGCGCATTGAGGGCCGAAACGACGGTTGCCTGCCGCAAGATTCGTTCGCTCTCGCTGCTGCCGATCGCATTTCCTGGTGATATTCTCCAGGGTA
>JAHWJF010000157.1 GCA_019348515.1 Chloroflexota bacterium
GCTCGCGAGCGCCGCACCCGGAGTACCGTCTCCGCATCCATGCACAGACTGGGCCTGTTCCCGACGGTATCCAGCGCAAACGCGGACGAAGCCGGCATCAGGGTCAGCGGAAGCTGGCGACACCGACCGTGAGCGCCCCAGCCGATGGATCGCTGACGAAGACCACGGTTCCCTCCGCCGTCTCGTCGCCGGCGAGGAAATCGATGGTGAACTCGGTGACCTCCGGTGCTCCTTCGCCGGTGCTCAACTCGGCCTGAATCACCACGTCCTCCGCGGTCCGGCCTCCCCGGTTCGTGACCTCGATCGGCACATAGTACACACCCTCCGCGCGCCGAATCTCCCGAGCCAACGGCATCGCCTCGACAACCGGGGGTCGATTGTTCCCCGAGACGTACAGGTAGGTCACCAGGCCTACCAGCGCGAGGATGAGGAAGGCGCCAATTGCGAGAGTGGTCCATTCCGCGACGGAGCGGCCGCTTCGCCCCCGCGACTCCTGCTGGCCCGCCTCCTGGGCGTGGCGCCGCTGTGGCTCGTCGCCGGGCGTCATACGACCAATCGCCCCGCCGCGCCACCGATGGTTGCCGGGAGCCCGAGGACGAGGACCATCGAGACCGTGCGGCCGAGGGGATCATCGAGCTCGATCTGGTCGAAGAGGTAGAGGGAGAGCAGGGCGACGAGGAGAGATACCAGATAAGCCATAACCGTTTCGGTGAGGGGGCTCTGGAAGGGACCAGCCTGCGTTCCCTGCCCAGTGCCGAACCCGCTGGCGAAGACGATGATGTAGCTCAAGAGCAGCGACAGGCCGATCAGGGCCAGCTGGTGGGCGTAGTCGAGCTCGGCGGCGAGCATTGGGATCTCCTCGGTCGGGGCGATCGAAAAGGCGAGAAAGATGGCGCCGATGATCGTTGCTCCAAAGTCAGCGAGAAATGCGTGGACAGCATCCTGCTCCTCTCCGCGTTGTTCGTCGCCTTGGCGACTCCGCTCGCCGCGCTGCCCGAAGATGGCGTTGGCGACCGCGGCGCCGATACTCAGCGGCACCGCCTGGACGATGACCTTGCCGAGGACGCTCTCGAGCGGGTCGCCGAGCTGGATGCGATTGAGCACAGCCAGGACGATGACCGCCCCGACGAGGCCGACAGCCACAACGTCGACGGCTTGCTCGACGGTGGCGAACCACCCACTGTCCTCTTTGAATCCACCCGTGCGAGAGTGAGCCAGACCGAGACTGATCAGAAAGGCAAATCCGAGGAAGAGTAGCAACTTCCAGAGCTCGGTGGTGACCCCGATCCACCACATCTCCATCGTGTAGAGGAGCGGGGTCGCGAAGATGAAGCCCCCGCTGACGGCACGGAGGACGTCATGGAGCTCGTCCCGCCAGGAGCCAGACCGGCGTTCAGACAGACTCCTCCCTGTGCCGGGGATCGCTTCTTGGGGTTGGGCCTGTCGCGCGGTCATCTGCTCGCCGCCATGGGCAGAGTGGAGTTCGTCATTCATGGCGAGCCGGTGCTGCCACGAAGCGCCGGCTCCTCGTCGTAGTACCAGGCTCCCATCTGGCACGCCCATCGTTCCCTTCCTCGTCGACCAGGTCGGGGGCATTGCTGTAGTCGAGGGCGACGACCGCGTCTCGTCGCCCTGCTTCCTCTACGAGCTCGCGGACGAGGAAAGATAGCGTTCGAAAGCATAGCTACGACGTTGGTGTCGCGGTCGCTTCCTGACTCTGCTGATCCTCTTCACCCTGGAGAAGGGTCTCGAACATCACGACATGGAAGTCTTTGTCAGCAACGTCCTCGCCGAGGAGGAGCCGGGCGTAGCCGCGATAGTTCGCATCACCCATAGGCACGAGGTTGATGAAGGACGATTCCGGGGCATCGCCTTGGCCGCCACAGGCGATGATGCGCCGATCCTCCCCGACGCCCTGATGGACGGCGATAACGTATTCCTCGTCCAGGAGTTCCACGATGTCTAGGCCAGGCGCACGTTCCAGCATCCAGACCTCAGGGATATTCTGGATCATCAAGTCTGACTCCGGGATGATCTCATCATCATCCAGGGTGCCGCTGGCATTGATGTCGATTCCGGCGTCGAGCGTGCCGTTGTCATTCTGGTCCTCATCCGGGTCGAGGACACCGTTGCCGTTGCGGTCTTCGCCGAGGCGACCAAGATCATCCTGCGCCGGCTCTTCCACACTAACGGTGCTCGGCGTATCCGTGAGATCAATGACCTTCCGGTACTCAAGGACCCCCAACTCGTACCGTGGGTCTGCCAGAGGATCGCCACAGTCGCCGGTGTAGAGGGCAACGGTCGCTCCACTCAGCCCTGCGGGGGATTCCTGCTGAGCAATCGCTAGAGGTGCCTCGAGGCCGATCCCGGCGACCATCACCGCGCATAGGCCGAGAATTTTCCATGTCAAGCAGTACCGCATCGCTTCCTCCTCACTGCCGGCCCGCTGTCGGATGCTGGAGTCTCGTCATGCCGTTGTGGTGTGGGGCGGGCGATGCGGCCGCAGCGCCCGCGATAGACGAGTCAGGAGTCGGAGGTCGGACGGGACTCCTGACGTCCGACCTCCGACCTCCGACTCGGCGCGCTCAAGCAAAGCGTGACCACCGACCTAGGGGCAATCCCGCCGCACTCTCGGCCCCGTCCAAGGAGACCGCCGGCTCATCTGACGAGCCAGCGGTCTGTTTCGGACACAGCTGCCCGTTACTCGACGGTCAGGGTGCCGACCATCCCGGCCTGCTTGTGGCCCGGCACGTTGCAGTAGTACTCGTACACTCCCGCTGGGGCATTGATCACCGTCTCCTCGGTGGATCCCGGCGCGATATCGACGTCGATGCCCAGCACGTCAATGGCGAAGTTGTGGAGTGTCACCCCCTCGTTCGGCAGCGTCACCGTCACGTCCGTATCCGCCGGGATCGAGAACTCGGCCGGTTCGAAGTAGATGTCGTAGGACTCGACGGTAATCGCCGCTGCCCCACCGGCCTCCACCTCCTCGGCTTCAGGCGTACCGAGCGTCGGGGCATCGACGACGGTTTCGGCATCGATCAGGTAGCGGTCGCCAGATGGCACCAGAAGGGCGTCGATGATGATGGTGCCGCCAACCGTCGGATCGAAGGTTTCGACCCGGGCTGCGACGCGATCCCCCTCGACCAAACGCACGTCGCGCACGCTCACCAGTGCCGTCTGCTGCTCTTCCCGGGGCGATGGCGTGGCCAGGAGTTGCTCGAGCTCTTCTCCCCGCTCGGCCAGAGTGCGTTGCACGTAATCATCGGTGTAGAGGGCGTAGATGCGGAGATAGTCGCCCGCGTTGAGACAGGCGACGAGTTCGCGATAGGTGGTGGTGACGGCCTCGACCGTCTCCTGATCGGCAGCCTCGCCTGTGAGCGGGCCGATCTCGGTCACATCCGGGGTCGCCTCCGCGCCATCAGCCGTTGGCGTGCCAATGAGCTGCTCGATGTCCTCGATCGCGCGGGGCCCGATCTGGCATTCCGACGCGTCGATGTATTCCCCGACGGGTGGGGTGGCCTCCTGGGCGATCGCGGCTGGTGTTGCCGTCAGACTCAGCGCGAGCCCGAGGGTTGCGCTCAGCAGGGTCAGGGATCTGTCCATCGTCGTTCCTCTCTCGTTCATGCCATCTCGGCTCGGATCGCTCGTACCTCGACCACGATTGTCAGACGCGCCTCGACCTCAGCCTGAGGCAGGGGAATCGACAGCGTTATTCGAGATAGGACGGCCCTCCCGACCATCGCAACGCTCCAGATGCGTGGTGCCAGGAGGGCCGGGCACCTCTTGAGCGTAGGCGCAAGGAGTGAATGCACTGGTGAACCTTGGTGGACTTATCGGTGACGAACGGTTGACATTCATAACGGTTGGCATAGATGCGAGTTGAACCTGGATCTGGTGGCATGGCGATTGCTAAATCCTTCCGCACGCTCCGATAGTCAAGTGAATTGCCGCGCCGCGTGGCGCGACTCGGTGGAGCAGTAAACCAAGAGGAGCAATGGAAAACGTGCGTAACGCCATGAGTGTGACGGCGTCGGTTCCAGTCAAACGTTCATGTCCATTCACCGAGCCTGCAGACCCTGACACACTCTTGGTAGTTCGTGGCATTCACTTTTGCCCGAGGGGTAGTACCGACAAGAGGGAAGAAAAGGAGACCGAGATGATGCATTTCCACGCGCCGGGAATGGCGATGAGTCGTGCCCTCATCCTGTTTGCACTGGCGCTCGTCTTTGCGGTGAGCCCGCTCTCTGTGGCACCCACGATGGCCCAGGGCACTCCGGCTGAAGCCGCGGCGACGCTTCGCTTCGTTCACGGTTCTCCAGGTGCTCCCGATGTGGATGTCTTGCTCGATGGACTGCCGATTCTGGAGGGGCTCCCCTTTGGGACGGTTACTGAATACGTGACCCTTTCCCCCGGCGAGCATCGACTCCAGATCGTCTCCGAAGACCAACCGCCTGCTGCCGCATTGGTCGATGAAACGCTCGACGTCGCGCCGGGCGCTGCCTACATCTTGGCGTTGTACGGCCGGCTCAACGCTATTGAGGGCGAGATTTTCCCACTCGACCTGAGCGAGATCGAACCGGGTGAAGCGCGCGTTCGGCTGATCAACCTCGCCACTGATACTGGAGACATCGACCTGCTCGAGACCGGTGGTGACGAATGGTTTGGCGATATCGGTCTGGGAGAGGCCTCAGACTACCGATCGCTGCCTCAGGGGACGTACACCGCGGACCTCCGCGGAGGTAATGACCGGGTGCTGCAAACCCTCTCCGGTCTGTCCTTTCAGGATACGCGTGTCTACAACCTGATCGCCTTAGGCCAGATCTATGACGATACGCTCACCATGAAGGCGTTGGTCACCCGGGTAACGCCGCCTTGCGCTCGAGTACTCGAGATCGCCGGGAGTGGCGGAGACGCCTGTCTTCGGTTCGTCCATGCCTCCCCCGACGCACCACCAGTCGATGTCTATTTGAACGATGCGATCATTAGCCAAAATCTTGGGTTCGGCACTGCGACAACTTACGTTGCAGTTCCAAGCGGCGAGGGACGAGACGTGCGTGTCGTCGCAACGGGATCCCCGGTTGAGGGCGCCGTTATCGACACGCCGCTCGACTTCGAACCGGGGCAGGCGTACGAGATGCTGATCGCCGGGACCGGAGAAGACCTCGACCTGACCGTCACTGGAACCGACCTGCGGCCCGTTCCGGAGGGCCAGGCTCGGCTCCGTGTCATCCATGCCTCGCCAGACTTGGGCGGCGTTGATATTGGCCTCCCACCAGTTGAGACGCTGTTCGAGGGGATCAATTTCGGCGAAGCGACGAACTACGTCGTCATCGATGCCGGCACCTACCCCATCGAGATCCGTCCTACTGGCGAGGACTTGATGGTGGCGCTGCGGACGGACGCGTCCATTGAGGAAGGGATGAGTTATGACCTGGTGGTGTTGGGGCGCCCCGCCAATCGCTCGCTGCGGTTTCTCGCCCTGCGAGCGCCACTCGCCATCCGCACTGGGGACATCGCGACTATCGATGTCGTGACGGACGGAGCCGCTATGTCGGAGACCGTAGTGCCGCGCACGATTGAGACCGAGGTCACCCCGACCCCCGTCGGCACGGGCCCTGGGCGTATCGCCACTCCGGAGGTCGTGACGGACGACGCGGCGGTAACGATCGAGAACGAGGCTTCCCTCACCCCTACGGGATGATCCACCGGCTCTCCCGTGTCGTGCGATGCCCATGGCACCACCCATGGGCATCGCACTTTTTCGTCATGATGCCAAACGTTGCATACGTGACAGGCAGTTGGAGTGCCCGGGCGGCGGGAATGTCCTGCGACGCTTCACCCAGGAGCGGCCGGAATTGAAGGACAAAGCGTGGGACTTCAGCGTCGGTGCCGATGGGCACGTGACGATGCCATTCGGTGCCACGGATCTCGTCACACACCTGGCTTCGCTCCTGGAACGGGAGGGGTGCTGAGTCTGCCTGTGTCGTGACCCGCGAGGCCCGGGCTGGGGATGGCTGCGGTCGGGATCACTTGCGGCGTCTCAATGGCTCGGCCTACAGACGGAGGTCACCGCCAACTGCGTCTTTCCTGGAGTCAACGAACTGGCCGCCTGTGCCGTCACCTGGCTCGAGGGCATAAACAAGGAGGAGCCCCAGCCGCAGTGGCTGGGGCTCCTCCTCGGTTGATCGGCTACCTCCCTAGTAGTGGGTTGCTCTCACCATCTGGGAACCGCCTCAGGGGACCAGGCGCGCTACTCGACGACCAGCGCCCGATTGTCGACCTCGACGCCGTCCTCACGGACGACAAACCGGTAGTTGCCGGGCGTCTCCAGCGGGATCGAGACGGTCTGACCGGGTGCCACAGACTGATCGATCCCCAACTCTGGGATGGTGAAACTGCGCGGTACCTGACCGGTGTTGACCACCGTCAACTCCTCGTCCGCGGTCACCGTCACCCGGCTGGGATTACTCAAGTCGACCGTGGCGAATCCAGCGCCGTCTTCGACGTCTGGAGCGACTACCGCCTCCTCGGTCGCGTCCTCGTTCGTGAGCACCGGTGTCCCCTCGGGCCCACCGACGACCGGCGGCGCCGCGGCGTCCTCGTCGCTCAGATCGGGGGTGGCTACCGCTTCGTCCGCGCCTGCCGCCTCCTCGCCGCCCATCGCGGGTGTGGCCTGGCCCCCATCGACCGCCGGCGTCGCCGCAATGTCCTGGTCCGCTGTTGGCAGGCCCGCGGCTTGTGCCTCCAGCGGAATGAGGAACACCGAGACGTCGCTTGCTGCAGTCGGTGCAGGCGCGCTTGGCGAAAGGAACGCCACGCCGGCGAAGCCGGAATCGTTCTGCTCTTGCAGGGCAATGACAAGCGCCCCTTGTTCGGTCAGGGCACCGCCGATTTCCCCGCAGGCGATGTACTCCTCGATCCGCTCATCCGAGAAGTGGACATTGACCGCGTACTGGTCAGCGAGGATCTGGTCCAGTGACGCCGGGAGCGGGGTGTAGGACGTCGCGGCAGCGACCGCGACAGCGCTATTGCCGACAGACTCCCCTTGCGGCAGCGTGAGAGGGGTGAGCGGGTAGACGATCTCTCCCAGCTCCTCGCACGTTCCTGCATGGATATGGACCGGTCGCGCTGTGGCCTCACCCTGGGGCGTCGCCTCTTGGGCCGAGACCGTACTGGGGAGTCCCGCAAGCCCAACCAGGACCACGGCGCCGACCAGCACAAGTCTCGGGATGTTCGCTTGCATCATGAGATGCTCCTTTCCGAACGTGTTCATGGCGGACGGCTCAAGGATCCACCGCGGTTGGAGGTAGAGAATCGCCGACGGCATCAAGCAGGCGCCGGCTGCAACACTCGCGTGGAGCTTACCGGCTCATGCTGCCCTGATCTCCACCCCATCGACCACGACATCGCGCATCCCCGGGGACACCCAGGCGCCTTCTTCGACCGTGGCGGGAACCGCCTCGACGTCGTCATCGGCCGGTGCGCCCGCATCTGCCTCATCGTCGGTGGGCTCGAGAACCTCGACGTCGTCTGCCGGTTCGGCGACCTCCACGTCGTCAGCGGGGTCGGTGACCTCCGCGTCGTCCACCGGTTCGACCACGTCAACACCATTGCCCGGTGCGACCACTTCCTGATCGCCGGGACGCAGGAAGAAAAAGATGATGATCAGGGCCACCACGACGACGACCGCCGCGATGATGATCCAGATCCATG
>JAHWJF010000158.1 GCA_019348515.1 Chloroflexota bacterium
TGAGCTATCCCCTCGATGGCGGCTGGGACTTGGGTCGTCTCCTCGATAGCCACTGCGGTTTGCGGTGTCTCCGCGCTATCCGCGCTATCCGCTGTCGGCGGGGTCTCGACCTGGGTCTCGGCAGACGCACGCGTTGCCGCGCGTGTACGTGGTGCTCGACGACGAGGAGCGGGTGCGGCCGCCGGCTCGACTTCGACTGTCTCTTCGACCGTCAACAGAATTCCCTCCACGTGTATTGAGATGACGTCATAAACTCGTTCACTCGTACCTGAGGCAAATTCGGTGATGCCATAGCGCTCTGTTCGTTACCGCGCTCTCTGCCCGACGTCTCGCGCTCACGCCTCGATGCCGATTCGGCGCACTGGTGCTAAGGCACATCAGGAGAGGGGCAAGACAATTTCCGGCGCTCCAACAAGAGGAGAGAGTACGGCAGAGGGCGAGGTTAGAAAATGCCCCCAGCGTGGCGTAGGTACTGTAGCACCGACGCAATTTCACGTCAACAATCTGCGCCCAGATCGAGTTTCGATACATCACAGCGAGAGTGAAGCATTCGCGGCCGCATCTCGAGCGCTGTCGGCCGGCACGCTCAGGAGTCCTGACTGCCGGCTCTAGTCGAACGGAACGCCATATGCGTCGAGCTTGCTGGGACGATGGACGGTATCAACGCGCCGGGTTGTGCCAAAGCGAGAACGCATGACGACCGACTGCGTGGTGGCCCCATCACCGAAGTAGTGGACTCCTTTGAGCAACTCCCCGTCGGTGATCCCCGTGGCGGCGAAAAAGACATCATCGCCATGAACGAGGTCCGCGGCTGTCAGTACGCGCGAAACGTCGACGCCATGGGCGTGAACTGACGCCCATTCTTCTTCGTTTCTCGGCCAGAGCTTGCACTGCATCTCACCGCCGATGCAGCGAATGGCGCATGCCGCGACGACAGCCTCCGGCGCTCCGCCAATACCCATCAGGATATCGATGCCGGTGCCGGGAGTGGCGGCCATCACCGCCCCAGCCACATCACCGTCCATGATGAACCGGATACGGGCCCCCGCCTCCCGAACCTGCTGAGCGAGCTCTTCATGTCTGGGTCGATCGAGCATGACGACCGTCAGATCGCGCACATCCCGGTTCAGTGCGCGAGCGACGTTCTTCAGGTTTGTCTCGACCGAGGCATTGATGTCAACTGCGTCGGCCGCCTCTGGACCAACCGCGATCTTGTCCATGTAGGCGACATAGGGTGACTCGAACATGGAGCCGCGTTCAGCGACGGCGACGGTAGAAATCGAATTCGCCATTCCCTGTGAAAGCAAGCGTGTCCCATCTATGGGATCCACGGCAATGTCGGTCTTCGGCTCGTCGGCGCATCCCAGATGCTCGCCCTCAAAGAGCATGGGAGCCTTGTCTTTCGCCCCTTCACCGATCACTACCACCCCGTCCATAGGGATCGTGTTCAACACCATCCGCATAGCGTCGACAGCGGCCTGATCGGCTGCCTCCTTCTGTCCGCGCCCCATCCACCGACCGGCTGTCAAGGCGGCCGCCTCGGTTACACGCACGAGCTCAAGCGCGAGATTCCTGCCGATCTGTTGTTCCATCGCTCACCTCACGCGCGGGTCAACGTCCCTCGCCCCGATGGTTGCCGGGCCTTCCCGGCATCGAGCCAGTCCCTTGCCGCTCCGGGCAGGTCCTGAACGCTGCCAACTTCCACGAAGCATTCCGGAAGTGACTGCAAGAAGGTGGCGCCGTAGCGCTTGGTGAGGATGCGGCGGTCGAGAACGGCGCATACTCCGCGGTCCTGGCTTGATCGAATCAACCGTCCAAACCCTTGTTTGAATCGGAGCACCGCCTGTGGCACCGCGTAGCCGCCAAACGCGTCCTCGAAGGACTCGCTGCGGGCGGCGAAAACGGGGTCTGTGGGCACGGTGAATGGCAGCCGGGTGATCGCCAGCAGACTCAACGCCTCTCCTGCCACGTCGACACCCTCCCAAAACGACGCCGTGCCTAGAATCGCGACATTTGTCTCGCGTCTGAGCCGCTCCGTCAACTGCTGTGGGGAGCCGTCACGCCGCTGTGCCAGGACTGCGATGCCGCGGTCCTGCAACGGATCGGTAATCGACCGCGCCATGTCGTTGAGCAAAGCATGTGAGGTGAAAAGAATAAGTGCCCGACCACGCGTCGCGTCGATGACATCGATCAGCGTCTGCTCCAGGACATCGCGATAGTGCGGATGGGTTGGGTCCGGAGTGTCGTCGGTGAGATAGAGCATCACCGAGGCCCGGTAATCAAACGGAGATGGGACAATTAACGAGGACGCATCGGGGATGCCGAGGCGCGACGCGAGGTAGTCGCAGCTCCCTTCGACAGCCAGCGTTGCCGAAGTCAGTACGGCTGCGCGCGTTTTCTTGAAGAGGCGCTCCTGGAGCAGCCCGCTGACGTCTAGCGGCGCCGATCGAAAGGTGATGCGGTCAAGCGGACCCTGTCGTTCGAGCCAGAACACGCGGCCCGCCTCAGGCGCGTCAAGCGCTTCCGCGAATTTGCTCGCGAGCTCCGCGCCAATGCGAATCGTGTTCGTGAGGTCGCTCAGGAGCAACTCCTGCCGCTCGCCTGCTTCCGCGAGATCAGCGATGGCCACGTCATCGACTTCGTCGACCGCCGTAGCGAACCAACGCAGGGCCGCCTCCGCGTCTCGCAGCCCTTCTAGGAGCCGGTCCCACGCGGCATCAACTGCCTGCCAGGCTGGAGAGGCGCGGGTCGCGGATGTCACCCGGCGCGCCCGTTCGGCCCCGCTGACTGTATCCCCGGCTTCGAGATGGATGTATTCCAGAGCCGCAAAGAGGTCGCGTGCCGCCGCCCGAATGGCGCTCGACGATGCTAGCGCCTTTTCAAGCTTCTCCCGCGCGAGCCGAGCTCGTTGCTGTCCAGGGCCGTCCGCGGCGGCCCCAAGCAAGAACGCGACGGCCCCAGCGGCAACGCCCGCCAGGGTGACCCCGTCACTCCCAGCGACAGCATCAGCAAACTCGGTCAGATTCCGCTCACTCAGCGTCACTGTAAACTGTGCGGTCGCCTGATCCTCCAGGTGATGCGCCTCATCGACGACCAGCGTGTCGTAATCAGGAAGGATGCGGTTGCTCGAGGCCGCATCCGTTAACAAGAGCGCGTGATTCACGATCACGAGATGCGCACTCTCAGCCGCCCGCCGAGCGCGAAAAAGGAAACATTGCCCCCGTTGGTGGAAAACGCACGATCCTGGGTCGCAGGCGCCTTCCTCTTCAGCGATCTGCCGCCAGAATGCCTCTTCTCCGCCGGTCAGGCGCAATTCAGCGCGGTCACCGGTCGTGGTTCGCGGCAACCAGGCCAGAATCTTCGCTTTGAGCCGGGATTCATCCGGTTCGAGCGACGCCTGACGCTCCCAGGGAAACCATTTCCGCAAGCAGAGATAATTGGACCGCCCCTTGAGTGCGACTACCCCAACCTGCCGGTCATCGGCGGCCCTGGCCAACGCCGCGATCAGATCCGGGACGTCTTTGCGCAACAGTTGGTCTTGGAGGGCAAGCGTGTTCGTGGAGAGGACCACTGTCTCACCTCGTTCAGATGCAGAGAGAGCCGCGGGAACCAGATATGCCAGGCTCTTTCCGGTCCCCGTGCCGGCTTCCACAAGGATCTGACCACTGGTGTTAATCGCCTCAGCCACGGCTTCCGCCATCTGTTCCTGCTGCCGTCGGCGCTCAAAACCCGAAATGACCTCGGCGAGAGCGCCGTCGGGTCCGATCACGTCCTGAACGACCTGCAGTTCGAGCGGCTCCAGCGACCCAGTCGGTTCCAGCGCCTCCTCACGAGCGCGCTCCCGCAGGAATGCGATCTCCGGTGGGAGAAGACGGCGCAACCCGCCTGAACGGAGCCGTGCCGCTACCGGAAGCTCGAACAATTCGGCGAAGGACCATCCACCTTCCAGCACGTGCAGCGCCAGACGATCGAGGGTGACGTCGTCGTACTCCGCGATTCTCTCGAGCAAGGCTTCGAAGACATCGGCCAGCCTATCCGCGTTGGTGCGAGATGAGCCATCACCGGCGTCTTCAACGCCGAGCGCACCAGCGAGAGTTGCGAGATCGGTGGCGGCCAAACCAGGTACCAGGATGGACGCCAACTCGGCGGAATCAATCGGCGGCCGGTGCAGTCGCACCCCTTCCGCGGCGAGCACGCCCAGGGATCGGCCGACATCGTGAGTAACCACGCGCTCGGTTCCGAGAAAACTCCGTAGCTTATCCGCGATGACGCGCCATTCGTCGCCGACCGGTTCAGTCAACGGCGACAACAGATCGGCCGTACGCACGGAGTGCCTCGTTTGAACGACCGCGTCAAGCCGCCGCCGGCCGCCGGCAGTGTCGACGGAGGTAGCAGAAACGGCAGACACGCGGTCTCTTCGCGGGTCCGGGCCCGTGGTGGTCAACGCCAGGGCAACAAATGGCAACGTCACCTTGAGGCTCAAGCCTTCTCGTCTCCGGGGCTCACAACGCCCGCGCTGAAAGAAACTCCGAAATCGCAACCGTTAGCAATGCCAGTTGGGCGACGCCTTTCGACACTGGCTCGATATCAATATATTCGTCCGGCCGGTGCACATTGCCGCCGGTGGTCAACCCAATGCAAATTGCTGGAATCCCTGCCGCAATCGGCACGTTGGCGTCAGTACTCGATGCGTCAAAACTCGGATTGTGGCCGAGAGCGGCAAGTGTTCGCGCGGCGACTTGCACCACGGGGCTCTCGATGGCGACAACCCCAGCCGGGCGCTCGCCGATCTGTTCGGCCGTGAATACGATGCCATCACCGCGGTTGCACCGAGCGACAATCCGAACGACCCGATCACTCAAACGGCGCAGAGCTGACTCGTCGGTGGAGCGGAGGTCAAGCAAGCAGGACGCACGCGGTGCGATGGTGTTTACGGATACTCCCCCGTCGATCATTCCCACGTTCAGAGTCGTCTTCGGCGTACGCGGGAGTGGAATTGCATCCAGTTCCGCAATCAGCTTTGACAATCGCTGAATCGCGTTTGGGCGACCGAAATCGCCCCAGGAGTGACCACCTGGTCCTTCGGCCGTGATGCGAAATCTGCGGCTACCGACGGCGACGTGCGTGACTCGACCCAGATTATGACCTTCCAGCGCGACCACAGCGCCAATTTCGGGACGGGAGGACAACACCTCCCGGATACCCCGTAGATTGCCTAACCCTTCCTCGCCGACATTTCCAGTGAGCAGAACATCGACCGCCGGCACCTCGCCGGCGGTCTGCAGCAGCTTGGACAACGTAATCGCGGCCGCTACGGCGATGCTGTTGTCGCCCACACCTGGTCCCGCCAGGCGATCCAGCGATCGGGTAATCTCGAGCGGGGTATCGACCGGGAATACCGTGTCAATATGTGCGGCGATGAGGAGTCTCGACGCCCCGGCAGCCGGAGAAAGGCGGCCGGGAATGGTGGCAATCACGTCTCCTAGCTCGTCTCGCTCAGTGGCAAGACCCTCGTTGGCGAAGAGGCGCTCGACAAGGATTGACTTTTCGCTCTCTTCTCCTGTGGGAGAAGGCACCGCGGCAATCAGGGCCGTCAGATCCAGGAGGGCAGGAGTCACCGCTTCCGCGGCAGCCATTACCGCCTCGATCCGCTCTGGTGAGGCCAGGATCACAGCGTCTCCGGCTCATTCCTCGGGCGTGGCTCACTCCTGCGCGCATTCGCGCAGACGCCCCGAGAACGCGACCACGGCCGTGAGCAGGCTGCGGTTGAAATGATACCATTACTGACCATAAGGTATTCCGAAGGGCGTGGTCTGCTAACGAGTTTCGCTGTAGAGGTTTCACGCTGCCACGAGCCTGCCGGCGCCTTTGCTTGATGGTGTATTTCGCTCGATAGCTCTCTTCACGGGGCTGGAACTCCGTCCACGCTGCCTTGAACGGCGGCCTGGTCAGGCGCTCAGCCCGACTGTCCGCCAATTGGCGCCGCGATCATCGCACGGAGGGTCCATCTTGGCTTACCACCGCTACGATGCGGTCATCGTCGGCGCGGGCGGCGCCGGGCTCATGGCAGCTATACAGATGGCCGGTAAGGCGAATATCGCCGTCATCAGCAAGCTCTATCCAACACGGTCCCACACGGGAGCCGCCCAGGGCGGCATCAGCGCGGCGCTGGGCAACGTCGAAGAAGACCACTGGCAGTGGCATATGTTCGACACCGTCAAGGGTGGCGACTACCTCGTCGATCAAGATGCCGCGGCGGTATTGACCCGGGAGGCGATCGACGCGGTGCTCGAGCTGGAGCACATGGGTCTGCCTTTCAACCGCCTCCCCGACGGACGTATGGACCAGCGCCGCTTCGGTGGGCACACCAGGAACTTCGGCGAAGGACCCGTCAAGCGCGCCTGCTATGCCGCCGACCGCACGGGGCACATGATCCTGCAAACGCTCTACCAGCAGGGAATCAAGCATCAGGTCAATTTCCTCGCCGAGTTCCACGTGCTGGATCTCTTGGTCAGCGACGACGGCCGGGCATGCGGGGTCGTCGCCCTCGAGCTGCGAACGGGTGAAATCCACACCATCCATGCCAAGACTGTGCTCTGGGCAACGGGAGGGTTCGGTCGCATCTTCAGCGTCACGTCGAACGCGATGGCTGGAACCGGCGACGGCTTCTCGATCCCCTTCCGGCGAGGCGTGCCGCTGATGGACATGGAGTTCTATCAGTTTCACCCGACCGGCATTTACAAGTTCGGTATATTGCTTTCGGAGGCGGCACGCGGCGAGGGCGGGATCCTCCGCAACGGTCTCGGTGAGGCATTCGCGGAGCGGTATGCCCCAACCCTAAAGGATCTCGCGCCGAGAGACATGGTCTCTCGCTTCATCTACCAGGAGATCAAGGAGGGTCGCGGCGTCGACGGCAAAGATTACGTCTACCTCGATCTCTCGCACCTTCCTGAAGACGTTATCGACAAAAAACTCCCCGATATCACCGACTTCGCCCGGACCTACCTTGGTATCGAGCCGAAAACGGATCCAATGCCGATTCAGCCCACTGCTCATTACGCGATGGGCGGCATTCCGACCGATCTCGACGCGCGGGTACTGCGTGACGCCGAGGCCAACACCATCCCCGGCCTGTATTCGGCCGGGGAAAACGCGTGTGTTTCGGTCCACGGCGCAAACCGTCTGGGCACGAACTCGCTGGTCGACCTTGTTGTGTTCGGCCGCCGCGCGGGCAAGCACATGCTCGAGTTCGGCAGGATGAACGATTTGCCGCCGCTGCCGCCAGAACCAGAATTCCTGGCCCGGGCGGAGATCGCGGATCTGCTGTCAAGGCCAAAGGGGGAGCGTGTTGCCGATCTCCGGCAGGAGCTGCAGCTGCTGATGATGGATAAGGCGTCCGTCGTGCGAAGCGCCGAGAGCTTGACCGAGGCGAAGCGGGGCATTGCTGGTATTCGCACCAGGTACGCCTACGCCGGCATCGACGACCATGGGTCAACGTTCAACACGGACCTCACTGAGGCACTCGAACTCGGAGCTATGCTCGACTGCTCAGAAACGCTCGTCGAAGGCGCACTAGCGCGCGAGGAGAGCCGCGGCGACCATTACCGAACCGACTTTCCCGAGCGCGACGACGCCAATTGGCTCAAGCACACAATGGTGCGGAGGACCTCAGGCGGATTGGAGCTGAC
>JAHWJF010000008.1:0-3166 GCA_019348515.1 Chloroflexota bacterium
ATGATCGCGGCGCGCTGCACTTTGTCCACTTTCGGGATGTGCGCGGCACCCCGGAGCGCTTCGTGGAGACCTTCCACGACGAGGGGCAGACCGATATGTTCGCGGCGATGCAGACGTATCAGGAGATCGGGTTCGAGGGGCCGCTGCGTCCCGATCATGTGCCGACGATGGAGGGGGAGGAGAACCTCGCACCCGGCTACGACGTGCTGGGGCGTCTCTTCGCGATCGGCTATATCAAGGGGCTGGCAGAGGGCGCGGCCAAGACGGCCGGCGCGTAGCGGTCATGGGCGCACCTGGCCAGAGGCGTTCCCAGGTGGATGTCATCGCGAGTAGCGTCCGGCAGGTGAACGTCGAGGAAGCGGCATCGTTCTTGCGGCGTGTGGGATGCGCGAGGTAGGGTACACGGGCGCGAGCCGCAGGCACGACCATGACCGATCATTCGCTCGACAGACTTGAATCCATCCGAGAGGGCGCGCTGCGGCGCATCGCGGAGACCCACGTCGCCGGACGCGACACACGCCACAACCGACTCGCCAATCTGCAGGCCGTTCGCAGTGTCGTGGAGGGCGATCCTCACTATACCTGGGACATCCGCGGCGTCGACCGCTTCTCATTCGAGGAGATCCTCGAGGCGATCGCCGCCGTCACCGGTTGTTCCCGCGACCCCTCGGTCACGAGCGGCGGCGGCTACATTTCGCCAGCGGCAACGCTGCGGGGTCTGGAGGCGACCGCAGAGGCCATTGCAACCGCCGCCCACCGCCGGGGGCGATTCCTGCTCGGCACCGGGCACCCCGGGAGTCTTTTGCTGTTCTACATCCGGCTCGCCCATCTCATCCGCTCGTGGGGTGGCTCCGTGCTAGAGCCCGCCCTCAGCGCGCAGGTTCCGCCCAATCTCGACCTCGCCTACATCGATGGCGTGGCGGTGACGACCGATCGCGCCAGTGTGCCGCACAGCCACAGCCACGACGCGATGGACCAGATGTTGGCCCACGCTGGGCATGTCGATCTCGTGGTTGCCGACCACGGCTACGCCAGCGGGGCCATCACTGCCGGCGTCCCAGTCGTCGCCGTGATGGATACCAATGACCCGGCGCTGGCACTGGCGCAACGACTGGGCGCCAATCTGATCATCATCACAATGGACGACAACCGCCCGCCATCGTGTTACCTCCCCATTCTGGAGACGATCCGTGAGTTCGGTGAGCATCTCGAGCCTGGTCTGACCGCACTCGCGGAACCGCCGGGGACCGGCGCGGCATCGGCTCTGGCTCATGATCGGCTGCGCACGGCAGAGCAGCTGGTCGCGGAGCAGATTGGCGTGACGCAAGGACTAGACGACCTCATGACCGGGCTGCTGGAGGGCTTCCGCGACCAGCTGCTCCAGACCGCGCTCACGCCGGATGAGCATGACCGACTGGCCAGCGACCCGTACCTCGAGTTGGTCGTTCATCGACGACTCCACGACGCCCTGCATGCGGTGGTGCAGCGCCGCCTCCAGGTCGCCGAGGTGGAGCTCGACGCGGCCCAGATCGCCAGGTACCTGGACAACGGCGCGGCCGGCAATCGTCACCGCCTGCCCTAATGAGCGCCGCTGAGCGTGCATTGGGGGGAAGCGAGGACGGATCCCCGATCGACTCGACCGCATCCCTGAGCGGGCGCAGGGGACAGGCCAAAGCGGGCCGCCGGCATCAGGCGCCGGGAACACGCGGTCAGGAGTCCAGGCGACCCGCCGTCGCGGTTTTCTCCCCCTCGCCGTTGCTCACCGTCACGATCGAACACGGCGTCAACGAGATTCCCGAGATTCACCTCCACGCGGGTGGCCAGGGGTTCTGGGTGGCCCGCATGGTGGCGCGGCTCCAGGTGCCAGTGACCCTTTGTGCGCCCTTTGGCGACGACACGGGGCGGGTGGTGCGCGGGCTCATCGATGTCGAAGGGGTCACCGTGCGGTCCGTCACAGTGCAGGCCGCGAGTGGGGCCTACGTGCATGATCGGCGAAGCGGCGCGCGCGTGGTGATCGCCGAGACGCCGGGCGGCGAGCTCCGACGCCACGAGGTCGACGATCTCTATGACGCCACGCTCGTCGCCGGGCTGGCCGCTGGGGTGATGGTCCTTGCCGGCCCGGCCCATCCTGGCACGGTCCCGATCGAGCTCTACCGCCGGCTGGCCATCGACCTGAGGGCGAATGGCTGCTGGATCATCGCCGATCTGTCCGGCGATGCGCTGGACGCGGCGCTCACGGGCGGGATCAATTTGCTCAAGATCAGCCACGATGAACTCCTCGCCGGCGGCTATGCCAGCGCTGATGATCCGGAGAGCCTCCTGGCGGGGATCGACCGGCTGCATGAGGCCGGGGCGCGGCACGCCGTGGTCACGCGCGCTGCCGCACCCGCGCTGGCGCGGATCGATGGCCATCCGTATGAGATTGTCAGCCCGCGTTTAGAACCTGCCGACCACCGCGGCAGCGGCGACTCGTTCACCGCCGGGCTCGCCGCGGGGATGGCCCGTGGCCTCGATTTGGAGGGAACGCTGCGCCTGGCGGCGGCGGCCGGCGCCCTCAATGTCACCCGCCATGGACTCGGGACTGGCCAGCCGGAGGATATCGAGGAACTCAGCCATCATGTGACCGTGCGCCGGCTTGACGGCGGTACTCCGTGATCGCTGGTTCCGCTCAGTTGCACCAGAAGGAGCCTCCGGTCTCATGCGTTGCGTCATGCTGTGAACGTTTATGTCTTTGTGTCACCTCATGTAAGCGCATGAAATAGCGGAGGGCGTGGGCCTGTACCCACGCCCTCCGTTTTGATCCACGATCACGTTTCTGCATCTTACGGCCGCGCGTACGGGTAGGAGCCGCGCGAGCGGTCGTGATTGCGGCGCTCTCAGACCAGCACTAGCGGCCAGAACCGCCCTGGTTCATGCGCTGGCCGAGCATCGTCTTGGCCCGGTCAGCAAGTTGGCGGCTGGACTGGTGAGCCTCGTGGAACAGGGACTCAGCTTCGCGGTCCCCCGCTTGCTTCGCGTCCTGCTCGTACATCTGGTACGTCTCGGCCCCTTGCAGCGCGTGGTAGACCACACTGATCAGGTTATAGGTGACGTCGCGCGTACCCGTCGTTTCCGTGGCGGCCATAGGCGATTCTCTCCCTTCGTCTTGGTTCCATAGGATCCCGAC
>JAHWJF010000008.1:3266-20571 GCA_019348515.1 Chloroflexota bacterium
GACGACTGCGAGGTCACCCTCATCCACCCGCCGGCGGTTTTCGCGGCGCGGGCGGCGCTGGGCGCTATACCGCCGGCGCCCGAGGTGGCCGGGCTCTTTGCGTTGCTGGCCGATCCGACGCGGTTGCGCCTGCTGGCCGCGTTGGCGGCCGGCGAGTTGTGCGTCTGCGATCTCGCCGCCGCCACCGGGATCAACCGCACGACCGTTTCTCACCAGCTTCGTACCCTACGCGAGGGGAGGCTCGTGCGGTCACGCCGGGAAGGTCGCGTCATCTTCTACGCGCGCGATGACGATCACGTGCGCGATCTGCTGGCGATGGGTATCGCGCACGCGGGAGAGATCGCCGCCGGGGCCGGCACCCAATGACCGCCACCGCACCTGATCGTGCGAGCGACGCGGCACTCACCCTGCCAGTCGCCGGACTGGACTGCGCGATGTGCGCCGAATCACTGGCAGCCGGACTACGGGCGACGCCCGGAGTCCGTGATGCGTCAGTGAACTTCGGCGGCGGTAACGCGCGCGTTGACATCGATCCCACGCTGCTCGATCGCGCCGGGGTTGTCTCGCGCATCCAGACTCTCGGCTACACCGTTCCCGCGCCGGCTCCCGCTATATCGCGTTTCCGCATCGCCGGTATGGACTGCGCCGACTGCGCGTTGAGTGTCGAACGGGTGGTTGCCGCGTTGCCGGGAGTCGATTCCGCGCGGGTGAATTTCGGGGCAGCGACGCTGACGGTGGTGCCAGCCACCGGAGCTGCCCTGCCCGAGGATGAGATCGCGCGGACGGTTGCCCGGGCTGGATATCAGGCAACGGCGGCGACCGGCGCTCAAGATAGTGCTGCTCCAGACGCGCTTCCCTGGTGGCGAGACCGCCGCCTGCAGTGGGTTCTGCTGGCCGCGGCACTCTGGATCCTGGGCAGTGCGCTGTCCTTCGCCGGTGTGCAGGAACCTCTCGCGACGGCCCTCTTCGCCGGGGCGATTGCCAGCGGTGGTTGGCCGTTCGCCCGCGCCGCGGCACAGTCGGCGAGGTTGCGGCGACTGGACATGAACGTCCTGATGTCCGTCTCCGCCATCGGCGCCGCGGTCCTCGGCGAATGGGGCGAGGGCGCGGCGGTGGTCGTCCTCTTTGCGCTCGGCGGCGCGCTGCAAACGCGGACCCTGGAGCGGACCCGCGGGGCGATTCGCGGACTGATGGCCCTCTCGCCCGCGACTGCCTCGCGGGTCGACGCGGCCGGAGCCGAAACCGAGGTGCCGGTCGACGTCCTGGCGATCGGCGATCTGGTGCGGGTGCGGCCCGGTGAGCGTATTCCGGCTGATGGGATCGTCGTCGAGGGGATCTCTGCCGTCGACCAGAGCCCGATTACGGGCGAATCGATGCCGGCCGACAAAGCGCCGGGGGACGACAGTTTCGCCGGGACGGTCAATGGCCCCGGCGCGCTGCTGCTGCGGGTTTCGCGGGAGGCCGCCGATTCGACCCTCGCCCGCGTCATCCATCTGGTCGAGGAGGCGCAGGGGAGCAAAGCCCCGGCGCAGCAGATGGTCGATCGCTTCGCCGCGGTCTACACCCCGGCGGTCATCGTGGGGGCAGCGTTGCTCGCTCTCGGAGGATCGCTGGTGACGGACGATCCCCGGACCTGGATCTACCGCGCCCTGGCGCTCTTGGTGATCGCTTGCCCTTGCGCGCTTGTGATCTCGACACCCGTCTCGATCGTCTCCGCCATCGGCGCCGCATCGCGACGGGGCATCCTGATCAAGGGGGGCGCGGCGCTGGAGGCGGCCGGGACGGCCCGGGTGGTGGCTATCGACAAGACCGGAACACTCACCACCGGGCGTCCCGAGGTCGTGGCGGTCGAGCCGCTGCCGGGTGGCGCGGCGGACCGACGTTCCTTGCTCGAGATTGCGGCCGCGGTCGAGGCGCTGTCCGAGCACCCCCTGGCGCGGGCCGTCATGATCAAGGCCCGCGAAGAGGGGATCGGCGTTCCCGCGGCGGACGGTTTCCTGGCGACGCCGGGTAAAGGCGCCTCGGCGCGGGTCGGTGGTCGCGAGGTCATTGTCGGCAGCATCCGCCTCGCGCGCGAGCTGGCGCTGACCGGTACGGAGCAGCGGCCCAGCTCGCTGGCGCGGGAGATGACGCGGCTGGCAGAGGCGGGCTCGACGCCGCTCTTCGTTGCCATAGCGGACGATGGGGATGGGCTGATGCGGCCGCTCGGGGTTATTGCCGTCGCCGATCGCCTGCGCCCGCACGCCGCCGACGCCGTGTGCCGGATGCGTGAGGCGGGCATCGCCCATGTCGCTGTCCTGACCGGCGACACCCGCGCCACGGGCGAGGCGATCGCGCGCGCCGTCGGCGCCGATAGCGTCCTCGCCGAACTGCTGCCGGAGGAGAAGGCGGCCGCAGTCCGTGATCTCCGTGCGCGCTACGGCATGGTCGTGATGGTCGGCGACGGAGTCAATGACGCCCCCGCGCTGGCGACCGCTGACGTTGGCATCGCTATGGGCGCGGCTGGAACCGATGTCGCGCTGGAGACTGCGGATATCGCCCTGATGGGCGACGACCTCAACGGCGTCGCCGAGGCGCTGGAGCTGTCACGACGGACCAGCGGAGTCATCCGTCAGAACATCGGGCTCTCGCTGGCGACGAAGCTGGTGGCACTGGTGCTGGCGGCGTTCGGCTTCGTCAACCTCTGGATCGCGGTCGCCGCGGACATGGGAACGTCGCTGGCGGTGACCCTGAATGGGATGCGGTTGGCGCTTCGGCGTCACATGAAACCTGCGTCTGAGGTGAACTCACGGCCCAAGGACACGCCAACGAACACTATGTGATCGATTCGATTGTCTCAATCGTCGCCCGTGCCAAGACAACGGCAAAGCTCGCCTGACGTTCGATGTTCAATGAACAGGAATCGTCGTAGTCTGCTTCCTTACGCCAATCGTGGAGACGAGACAGCGTTTGGCTAATTGCCGGGTCATGAGATTCCAGAATCTGTCGCAATTGTCCGTGAGCTCGTCCGCTCGTGTCCACGGGAATATCGGTTCGTTTGAGAAAGGACCGCCCAGCATGGAAGGCCGCATAGTACGCTCTGCTTATTGCCGTGCGCGCCGCTGCTTCATCTCCCGAACGATGTGCCAGTTCTTCGGCGAGTGCTAAAAACCCGTGCCAATCGAACACGTTAAATGAGGTGGAGGCTCACGACTATTGGAGCCTTGGCTTCGGTGAGCTTCTTCAACCACCACTCGGTATCGAATGCTTTGAGTCGCATGAGTGCGTCTTGAGGTGACATTCGAGTTTGGATGTTCACGAACAGCTCCGGCTGATCGTTCTCCCATTCCGGATCGTAGGATAGATTCAATCTCACCACGTCCTCGCCAAAGAACCTCCGAATGTTGCTTCGGATGTCGAGAAGCAGGGGAGCGACGGTCGGGTGGCGCTCGAGGAAGGTGAGGATCTCGTCCTCGTCGTCCAATTGATAGTCGCGTCTCAGTTCGCTCATGACGGCTTGCGGTTGTTTGAGGGTCGATTGAGCCATGGTGTGTCATGTCATCGCGGCGTGTAGGGGTTTGGATCGGCGACGTGTCCCAAGTATCAACCAGAACGGCCCCAGACGGACGTTCAGTCGGGAGAGGCATTAGCACCGAGTGCTAGTTTGGGGCTATGGCGTCGGCACCTGGTCTCCGCTCGCCGGCGTGGCGATCGGAGTGGCTTCCTGGCTGATCGCGGTGGATTCTGACGTCGACACGACGACGGGCGGGGTGATGTCGAGCGACGCGTCGAAGTCGCTGTACTCGTAGACCATGTAGTGGCGGGTGGAGACCATCGCCTCGCGCCGCACCTCGCCGCTAGCGAGTCCGATCCACCACGCGAACCAGGCCGGCGCGCGGGAAGGGCTGGTCCGTGGAGGCTGCCAGAACGTGACGATCTGGGAGAGTTCGCCGTTGACCTCCTCGCGTGGCCCGAGCTGAAATCCGGTCGCGTCCGCGTAGGCCTCGCCCCAGGCGGCGGGGGTGAGGAAAGGAATCGGTTCGGCTTCGACCCAGTCCTGGCCATCCAGGATCCAGCGGCGGTCGCCGATGATCGTCTGTTGCGCGATCACATTACCCGCGGGGTCGATGATCGTGTCGGCGTAGGTCGCGGGCCGCTCGCCCTCGGCCGCGCTGACCGCGGTCTGGGAGCGGTAGAGCGAGCCGCCACCGTCGCCGAGGCGCTGCGTGTAGCGGACGGAGCGGAGGGAGGTGATCGATTCCAGGCCTCGCTCATAGAGCGCTCGCGCCTCTGGATCATCGGCGGGATCGATCCCCTGGCCGGTGACGTTGGGATCGGGCAGCACCAGCCAGAAGCGCGCCCGCGAGGCGATGCCGCCAGGCGGGGTGACGATCACGTCGGCCTGCCACCATCCCGCCGTGGGCACCATCACCGCGCCGGTGAAGAGCGCGCCGGCTGGGGCGGATTGCAGGACAGTCGTCTCAACCGCAGGATCAACCCCTCCGGCATCGGTGGAGAGCGGGGTCCAGGTGACCGCTACCTCTGGAGACGGGTCGAGCGCAATCGCTCCGCCGCTTCCGTCCGTGAGGCGGACGACGAGCGTCTGGTCGCCGGGTGAAGCGGGTTGGGTTAGCAAATGGATCGTGGTGCTCTCGGCGGCAAAGGCGGCGCGGTCGACCGGGACGACGTCCGCCAACTCGATGCCGGCCAGAGTGGCACGCGTGACCGCGCTCGGAGGGGCCATCAGCGCCAGCACCGCGGCGAGGAGCACTGCGCACACGGCGAGCGCTCCTTGGGCGCCAAGTGAGCGACTGGCCCGCACCGCGGTCGAGCGTCGGGGAATAACCATGGCCAGGAGACCCAACGCCAGGATCACCAGGACGATGATGCCCTTGGCGGCAAGCAATTGGCCGTAGCGACTGCCGAGAAGGTCACCGAACGAGGGAAAGCGGGGCCATGCCCTCGCCAGACCGGTAAGGATAGAGATCACGAGGAGCACACCGCCGATCCAGCGCACGCTGCGGAAGCGGGCAACATCCGAGCCGAGCCGCCGCCAGCCGGCCGCGAGGTACAGCAAACCTGACAGCCAGAGCGCGGTCGACCATTGATGGGCGATCTCAAGGGCGAGGATATCGATATCCAGTGGTGCCCTTGAAGGGGCAAATGCATGACTGGTGACGCTGAGCGCAACCAGTGCCGCGAACCCCAGGCCCAATCCGACCCAGTCAAGGGCAGCCGGCAACCGCGCGGCGGTTCGCCCGCTCGCGAGCATCCCCAGACAGAGTAGCGCCAGGGCGAAGAGCGCGACGAGCTGAACCCACCAACCGAGTGACATCGCGCGCAGTGACTGGGTCAGGGGCGGAAGCGCGGCGGACGCCGGAGTCAGGACGCGATTGAGGAAGAACGGCAGCGCCGTGGCGAGGAGGGCGGCCAGCGCGCCGATGGCCATCGCCTCGGGACGAATGGGGCGCGCGAGGGAGCCCAAGCCCGAAGCAAGGAGACGGGCCCAGGCGAACCCGCCGGCGGCGAGGGAAGCGCCCAGAAAGACCAACCCTCGTGAAATGGCCGCCCAGGGCTGCGGCCACTCTCCCTCCAGCGGGGCCGCACCTGGAGGAGCCCCGGAGCCGATCCGAAAAGGGTAGGCGCCCGTGAGGATCTCGCCGCCCGCGGATTCAGTGGACCAGACAACCGTGTAGTCGCTCGCTCCTAGCGTGCCCGCTGGCTGAGCAGAGCCCCGCGCGGGGGGCGCGCCAATCACCTCGACGGAGTGGAGAGGCACGTCTCCACCCCCCGCACGGAGCAAGCGCAGGGTCGTACGCTCTGGGTCGATCGGATCGGCAAAGGTGAGGGAGAGGCGATCTGGAGCAGCGGACAGCAGCGCGTTCGGCTCCGGGTCGGCGGCGATGAGCGGACTTCCCGGCGGACCTTGTGTCGCGGCGTCCCAGCTCCAGACGAACACGGCGAGGAGGGCGATGACTCCGGCCACCAACAGCGGGGGCTGACGGAGTCCAAGACCCTGATTCGCCCGTGCAGCACGGAATGCATCGTGACCCGTCAAGGGAGTGCCCTCATGCGAAAACGGCCGGGACTCATGCGTCAGGTTAACAATTCCTCATAACCCGCGTGCGAGGCGCGGCCCAGGACTGTCTTGCGGCCCTTCGCTGGGAGTGAGGGTTTGCAGCGTATGGCGAAAATCGTGTCATTCCGAGGGTGTTTCAGCGAGGAATCTCGTCGTTTCGCGCCCGCATACGACGATATGACGAGATCCCTCGTTCCTCGGGATGACACCGCTTGGGACGACTCCACTCGGGATGGCGCCACTTTGCGTGGCCGCTCTCATGCCCGTATTGCGGAGCGCGAGTGCCTGGGATCTTACGGGACTGGGGTTCCCGCCGTGGGTAGGAGATCGCCCTGCCAGGCCGCGGCGACGTCGAGATCCGCGGGGATCAACCCGCGCTCAGCCATCCACGCCGCGTAGGCATCCCAGCGCGCGGCGGTTTGCGTGCCGAATGGCGCGTCACCAGCGGTCCAGGCGGGGGCGAGGAGGGCGATCCCCGCTTCCTCCACCGGCACGTTGAGGTCAGGACTCGCGGCCCGCAACGCCGCGATGGCGGCTGCTGGATCGGCCATGGCGTCCTCGTAACCGCGTCGCGTGGCGCGCAGAAAGCGCTCGACCACGTCGGGCCGATCGTCGACTGTCGCCTCGCTGGCCACAATCACCAGCTCGTAGTACGGGGGCACTCCCCAGTCGTCGACTTTGAGGATCTCAGTTGGATAGCCCTCCTCTTCGGCCAGGATCGGCTCGTGCGTCCAGAACGCCCCGAGCGCGGCATCAACACGTCCCGAGGCCAGGCCCGGTACGAGGTCGAACCCGATATTGACGAGCTCGACGTCGTCGATCGTGGCGCCGTCATCCTCGAGCATTGTGGCCAGGAACGCTTCCTGGCTGGGAATGCCTGGATAGCCGACGGTCTTTCCGACCAGGTCTCCCGGTCGGGTGATGCCGCTGTCCGTGAGGACCATGATGCCTTGCAGCGGCGTCTGCACGAGGGCCAACACGGAGACGACCGGCACGCCCGCCGCTCGAGCCAGGAGGACATCTGTCTGATAGGAGATGCCGAAGGTATCGCGACCGGCCCCGACCGTCTGCAACACCGTCGTCGGATCGGACGGCGTGTAAAAGTCGGGCGCGAGACCCTCCTCAGCGTAATAGCCGCGCTCCTGGGCCAGGTAGAGCCCGGCGTGATTGGCGTTCGGGTACCAATCGAGCGCGACGCTTATCGTCTCGAGATCCGGTTCTTGCACCAGAGCCCGAGCCTGGTTTGGCGGGAAGGGTGTGACGCGCGACGCGGGAACGGCAGCGAAGGCGGCGGATGCCGACACCAGCGCCAGGACACGACGGCGGGAAAACAATGGGGGGAAACGCACGAAAGACCTCCGGGGTGCGAGAGCGGCGGACAGGAATCGTCAGGAATATGGGATTGACGCCGTCGGGGTCAGGTCCTCGTGTGCGAGTCGGCGACAACACCGTCAACCGACCAGGCGCCGGGGCCGGACAGGGCGAGACAGAGCGCCGCGGCGGCGAAGACGGCTTCCTTTTCCCAGGTGATCGCGCCGTGGATGGCAAGCCCACAGCGCACAGTCAGTTTGATGTCAAGGCCGCGAATGTACAAACCGGTGATCCCTCCGTTTCGTGCCGTGGACTCCCCAGACCCGGAGTCCGGACTAGAGCGTATCGCTCTAGGCGTTGGGAGGTTGCGATGGGAATAGTGCGGGGTTGGCGGCCTCGATCTGGTCCGCCACGTCCGCCAAGCTCCGTTGCGCCAGCGCCTCCTGGAACCGTACCTCGGCGTCCGCCGCAATTGCGGCGAGTGCCGGGCCCATCGCCACACTGATCGGGCAGCGTGGATTCGCTGCCGCGGGGTTCGGGCGTAACAGGGGTTCACTGGCGACCGCGTGGTAGATCTCCGCCAGGCTGATCTCAGCAGCGGGGCGTGCCAGGCGATATCCACCGTCCCGGCCCTGGCAGGCGTGCACCAGGCCGGCGCGCGCGAGTGGTGCCATCACCTTGCGCAGACCGGTGGCGTGGATGTTCACGCTCCCAGCGAGGAAGGCGCTTGTGGCGGACGCTGGCGACCTCGCCAGAAGGACGAGCGCATGAACGGCAAACGCAAACCCAACCTGCGCCATCTGGCAACCTCCGGCGCTTCCCCCAATTCTAACTCTACGAGCGGGGACGGGAGTTGGCAATGCCTCACGAGGGGGCGTCGGCTTCGCCTCAGGGGGAGTCAGCCGCGTAGCGGCTTCAGGGGGTGTCGCTGCGCTTAGGGAGTGAAGGAGGGAGGGGCGCGTGAACGGGAACTCGGTCGGTCCCCTTCACCCCCTGAGGCGGCGCAGCCGCTGCCACCCCCTGATCGAAGTGGCACCCCCTAGAGCGAAGCGCCACACTCGCAATGCCCAAAGGCCCTGGCGCGGTGCCAGGGCCTTCAGGGGGAAAAGGGGGTTGGGGAAGGAGGAGTCGGTTCCCTTCAACAGGGAGGATGGGAAGAAGAATCGTTAGTGAGTTGTCGCGGCCGGGAGGAGCCGTGTTAGGGAACGCCGTGCCGAGAGCGCCGGCAAGCGGTCGATATTATGGATCGCCAGTGCCGTGGCCCCGCCGATGAGCCCCAACGCCGCGAGGAACGCGGCCACACCCGGCACCTGCACCGGGAACACGGGATGGGGCGCGGGAACGGCGTGCAATCGCAGAACGCTGCCGGAGCGTCCGTCGATCGTCATGCGGACTGTGTCGCCGGCGCGAAGCCCTTCCAGGGGAACGCCTTCTTCACCGCGCACGAGCCGTGCGTCCTGGCTAACCGTGAAGGCGACGGGCGATACGGCGTCGTGCTCGACCACGGCGACCAACCCGTCGCTCGCGCCGACAAGCTTTCCCTCGACCGTCACCGGTATGGCGGCCATGGCTGAATCAATCTCCGGCGTGAACACGGTGACGCCAGTTGCCGACGCGTCGCTCCAATGAACGGTCAGTGCGGAAGCTAGAAGCGCGGTGAGGACGATCGCGGCCAGTGTGCGCGCTGAGCCGAGGAGACGAGTCGACCAGGATGGATCCGGACGGTGTAGGTACATTGCGAACCCTTTCCACAAACAGGCGGAATGCCCTCGGCTGCCAGATGCAACGTGCGGCGCAATCGCCAGGAACTCAACCGTTGCCCGTGTCCGGGGAGACGCGCCGGCGACCGGCCTGTCGATGCGGGTGATCGGGATGAATTCCCGGCCGCTCGGCGCGTGCTCTCGGTGCGGGGAGTTGGCCGCGGGGGCCATCTCGGCGGGGCGATGTGTGCGGGGTTCGTAATCCTCCGGGGAGAGGATTGGCGTCGGCGGATCCGGTCCGAGTAGCGGTGGCTGGGTCGCCTTTCGGGTCCGGCGGGGATCGCCTTGCCTAGAACGAATGTACTACGACAGTGCCTCCTCGTCAAGTCTTTTCAGAACGAATTTTCTAAACTCCCGGATCGGCGATGCGGGCGCCCGGGAGGCGAGCCGTAGCCATTCGCCAAGAGACATTGCATCAATCGTGCCAACCAGCGCCGAAAACCCGATTGCCTCAAGAAGAACGTGGTTCCGAGATCCGCGTGAGATGGTCTATCAGGAGATACGTATCGAAGCGCTGGTTGGATGGCAAGCGTGCCGCAGAGGCACCGAGCGATCCGGTTCTAGGCCCTGTTCGTCACCGTTCCAAGCATCATCGATATAGAGAGGTAGGAGCCCGAGCCAGCAAACGTGGTAGTTGCGCCAAGCCCAGCGTGTTCAAACGGCGGGACCACAATCCTGTGGGTGCACCAATCGAACACCGCTTGGGGACACAGGCAACCGACATGGCACTCACCATCTCGGTATTTTTGTGCTGTACTGGAGGCCATCAAGGAGGTTGTCGTGTTGCAAATCACTCAGCGGCAAGTGGCGGCCGCTGTCCTGTCGTTTCTGCTGCCGGTGTTCGCGATCGACGCCACCACAGCGCAGACTGCTACACCCGCCGCCTATCCTGTTGCGCCCGACCCATCAGAATGTGTCGTTGCGCCCGCACCCATTGAGGAGATCGAGGCGATCCTGGGGACACCGGTGGCAGAGCCGGCTGGCACCCCGGCGCCATTCGTGCCCCCCACGAGTGAGCCGGCCGACGTGGAGACAACCGCTGAAGTCATCGCCACCCTGCGCCAGGTCTTCGCCTGCGCCAACGCCGGTGACGTGTTGCGCGTCAGCAGCCTCTACACCGACGATTTCGTGCGCGATTTTTTCGGAGGCGTGCCACTTGAGGATCTCCTCGGGTTTCTCGCCATCCCGCCACAGCCGCTACCGGAGGATCAGAAACGAATCATCATCCGCTTTGGGGAGGTCGAGCTCCTGCCGGATGGCCGCGCAGGGGTCGTGATTGTGCTCGACGAGCCGCAGGATCCCCGTACGGAAGAGCCGGACTACGCGATCCTGGAGCGAGTCGAGGGCCGTTGGTTGGTCGACGAGATCCACGAGGATGGCGGCGCCGCTGCGACCCCGGCGAGCGGCGCGCCCGCGGCATAGCAGGGCAATACCGGAAATCGACAGTGGTCATCTCTTCGATAACCACGGCCTGACACCACTCGCTTCGCCAACAGCGACCGAGCGTTGATGTCGCTTAGGGCCCGGAGGTTGCATGGGCTTTGACGCGGCTGGGGGAGCGGTCCCGCGGGGTGATGGCCTCAGAGGGAACTCGCTCACGTGAGCGCGAAGGAGAGGTATGGATGTCGGACGACCATAGCCCTGGGGATCGGCGACAGCCGTATTCCGGTCGAGGGGGCCCCGAGGCACGTCATGCCGAAACGCACGACGTGCGCCGCGAAGAGTTGACGAACCCGGTGGGTCCGCAAACGGAGGATCCCAGCTTCGCCGCGCAATTAGCTCCGGTGGAGGAGGGACCAGGGGGAGGCCACACGGCAGAGAGCGCCCCGGCGGCCGATGACAAGGCGCTCCACAACCGGCTCCCGGAGCTCACCGGTGACGAGTTGGCGCGGTTGCCGGTCCTCGAGCCGGGCACGCGATTGGAGCAGGGTGGCACCTACGTGGATCTCAACCGTCTCGACGATGGCCCATTCAAGGCGTTGGGTGGTCACGAAGCGACGGCCAGCGACCGCTATGTCGCAAAGCGGGACACCGACTACGAACTCTGGAACCGGCTAGTCGGCGACGATCACGATCCCGAGATCGAGCGACCAGAGGAGGGTGTTGGGTGATAGGGGTCACCCATCACCCTGCCACCCATGCCTCGGCCCATTTCTCCGGCGGCGACGGCCAGGACGACAATCAGCATGATCGTCGCGGCCATCGTCATCACCAACGTTTCCCCGCCAAAGTCCCGGCTCGCCACCAGCAAGGCCGCGGAGAAGTTGCGCATTCCGGCACCCAGGGCCACCACGCGGCGCATCGTTGGTACTGTCGGCGCTGCCAATCCCCAGCCGATCGCGATCGCGCCTAGCCCAAGGAACGCGGCGCCGACGAAAATCACGCTTCCGATGGTAGTCACCAGGTTCTGCCAACCGACGAGAAGCCCAGCGGTGAGCCCGATGGCCATGCCGGCCCCTGAGACTCGATGGAGCTCGGGCGACCAGCCTGCGATTTTCGGATAGCGTGCTCGTCCCAGGAGTCCGATCCCGAGGGGGAGGAGCATGCTGGCAATGAGCGACCGGGCGATATCGCCTGGTGCTACCGTCACGTGGGGGAGCAACAGAGGCAGGACCAGGGGCGCATAGCCGACGGTCGCCAGCATCAGCACGACCATCAGGCCGATTGAGAAGGGAATATGCCCGCTCGAGAGCTCGGCGAGCTTGGGGAGAAGGGGCGCGCCTGCCACTGCGCCGAGCAGGATCACGGCCGTTCGGGCGTCGGCATCGAGCGGCAATACCTGTGCGAGGAAGAGCGCCAGGAGGGGCACTGCCAGGAAGTTCGCGACGAGCGCAAGGAGCAGTGTGCGGGTATCGCGGAGTGACTCCAGGATCTGGTCAACCCCGACGCTGGCGCCCACGGCCAACATGCTGGTGAAGACTCCGGCGAGGATGCCGACCTGCGCAATGAAGTGCAATGTGGAGTCCATAGGGTCAGGCGCCTCCTCTGATGCTGGGTCGTAGCGGCCGATGGGACAATTCCACGTGGGTCTTCGTGGGCTTCGGGGCCGATCTTATACAAGATCCGGGTGCTACTCGCCGGCCACGCGCCTCGGCCGCGACCGGTCCCCCGCCCTGCCTCTCCCAACCTTCGTAATCTTCGGAATCTTCGCAACCTTCCATAAACACTCCTCCGGCATCGGGAGGCCCCGTCACCCAGCGACGGGAGCAATCGGATTTCGTATTAGCGGATGCCCCTGTCGAGTCGCGCGGGCCACTTGCGCGCTTGGCCGGGTACTGGTGAGATTCCGAAACAGGATTCGACGTGCCGCACGACGGCAGCAGGACAGGAGCAACAATCGATGGCACGGCGGCTGATCTACGCCTCGCACGTGATCGCGTTTCAGGAGGGTGGGCATCGCTATCTCCAGGATGGGATCGTCGTCACCGATGGCAGCGATATCGTTCACGTCGGTCCCCGGGGGAGTTGGACCCATCCGGTTGATGAGACGATCGACGCCAGCGGCATGGTCGTCACCCCTGGCTTCATCAACACCCACACCCACCTCTACGAATCGCCGCTGGACAAGAGCTTCGTCGAAGATATGGGACGGCGGCAGTTCTACCTCTCGGGACTGTTCGAGTATCTCCCCGTGCGCTCGATGGCGATGGATGAGGAGGCCGCGCACGCCTGTCTCGCCTATTCCATGGCCGAGCTGCTGCGGACCGGCACCACCACCGTCATGGAGATCGGCTCCTACGCTGAAGAAGCTGTGCGCCAGGCCGGCCGCGTCGGGATGCGCCTCTACATGGGGCTCGGCTATCGCTCGGGGCGCTGGTACACCGACGACGGCAAGGAGGTGAAGTACGCCTGGGATGAGGAAGCCGGGCTGCGCGGCATGGAGCGCGCCGTCCGCTTTATCGAGGAGCACGACGGCGCGCAGAACGGCCGCATCAAGGGATTTCTCTCCCCATCCCAGGTCGATACCTGCACCGAGGATCTTCTCCGCCGGTCGCGCGAGGCGGCGAGCAGCATGGGAGTGCCTCTGGCGCTGCACACGTCGCAGTCGGTCAACGAGTTCCTGGAGATGACGCGCCGCCATGGGGTGACGCCGATCGAGTGGCTCCGCGACATCGGCTTTCTGGGGCCGAACGTCATTCTCGGCCACGCCATCATCGTCGCGCCGGGCAGTTGGTCGAACTGGGCGGGCGACGACATCGGGATCCTTGCTGACACCGGCACCAATGTCGCCCACGCCGTGTGGGTCTTCGCCCGCCGCGGCATCGCCATGGAGAGTTTCGCCCGCTATCTGGCGCGGGGTGTGAACATGACCCTCGGCACCGATACCTGCCCGCAGAGCATGATCGAAGGAATGCGTTACACCGCGGTCGTCGGCAAGATCGTCGACCGGCAAACGGAGGTCGCTACCGCCGCCGACGTCTTCAATGCCGCGACCCTCGCCGGGGCGAAGGCGCTCGGGCGCGACGATCTCGGGCGCATCGCGCCCGGCGCGAAAGCCGACCTCCTCCTCTGGCGCGGAGACTCCCTGTTCATGACCCCGCTCCGCGACCCGATCCGCAACATCGTCTACTCCGCCACCGCCGAGGACCTCGACACGGTGCTCATCGACGGCGAGGTGCGAATGCGCGGCCGGGAGATCCCTGGAGTCGACGTCGCCGCGCTCACGCGCGACCTGCAAGCCGCTGGGGAGCGGATGTGGGCGAACGTCAATCGTGGCGACTGGGCGGGGCGGAGCATCGACCAGCTGGCGCCGCAGTCGTTCCCCGCATTCAGGGGGTGACCCTGCACGAAGGGGGTGGCAACCGCGTAGCGGCACCCCCTTCTCCATCTATCCGCCGCGTCTTCACGGTGTCTCCACAATTCGCGGCTATCGTCTATGGCAGCGAGCGACGTCGCGACGACGACAATCGCAGAGAAGTGCCGGGCCGCCGCGCCGGGAAGTGATCCAAATGTAAAGATTTGGCGTACTTCTTCATGACGGTTGAAAAAGTGCACGATGCTCTCGCGCTGCAGCGTGTTGAGGCAGGAGGGTGCGAGGGCCCGCGGGTCGTGCTGGTCGTGCATGGCATTGCCATGGCCCGTGCTAAACTCGAACTGTGCTCTTTTTTGCACAGTATTGGACTCACCTCAGGAGGAATGCGTGGACGCTAATCGCTTCGACAATCTGACCCGGAACGTCGGGGAGCAGAAGACTCGCCGAACCATGCTCAAGGCCGCCACCGGGAGCACGCTGGCCGTTCTTGGTATCGGGGCGGTGGGACGCGTGGCCCTCGGCCAGGATGTTAGCGCCGAGGCGCGAGGCTTCCGGCGCGACGACTGCAGCCGTAACGCCGACATCTGCAGGGACGGCCTGGAGTGCAATGCCACCACGCTCACGTGTGAGTACCGCCAAACTCCATCCCGTAGGTGCGGCGGCGACTACAGAGGCAAGAAGGGCGACGATTGCGAGAGAGAGAGCGACTGCTGCAAGAAGAAAAACCTGACGTGCGATCAGGACAGCGACAGATGCAAGCGGAACAAGAAAAACTAGGACGCGTCCAGAGCGCCTAACCCGGGAACGCGAACGCGCGTTCGCTGGCATCTCGATGAAACTGAACGACTGAGGGCACCCATTTGGGTGCCCTCAGTCGTTAGCTCGAGTGGAACACCACCAGAAGTGTGCCAACTCACGCCTCGTCTCCCGGCACGTCGTAGCTCGGCGCCGCCGAAGGATCGAGGGCGCGGAGGCGATAGGCGTCAGCCTGCGGCCGCCAGAGACGCCACAGCGCGGCCAGCTCGGCGACGGGGTCTTCTGACCAATCGACGCGGAGGTCAGTCACCGGCCAGGGAACGTCGCTCACGATGATGAGCCCCGCCGAGTGCACCGGGCCGGCCTCGCCACCCGCCCGCAATCCCTCCGCCAACGCCGCCATCAGCCGCCCGCCGAGATCGTCGCGTGGGAGAGCCGCGAAGGCACCGACCATCTCCAGGGGGACGTGGCTGTGCGCGAGAAGGTTGCCGGCCGCAACGCAGTCCGGTCCCTCCGCGGTGGCGAACGTGCCGAGGGTCCGCTCACCGGACCAGGACGCGGTGCCCCCATTTTGGTCAATGGCCGTGAGTTGCCGCCAGGAGACGAGCGGCTCAGTGCTGGTCACCGCGGCCATTGCCTCAGGCGCGGACTCGCCCGCCGCCATACGATCGAGCAGCACCGTGCCCAGCCGTGGGTCGGTGATGTTCTGGGTGCAGGCTGCGCCAACGCCCGCTCGGGCCCAGGCGCAGCGCGCGGCCACCGCCGGCGACGACGACGAGATAGCAATCCCGAACTGTCCAGTACGGGCGCAGCGGCCAGCGATTGAGAGGGTCATAGCGGACTCTCGAAGTCGGTGAGTCGGAAAGTCGGTAAGTCGGTCAGCTGAAGATCGATAGTCGACGGTGTAGAAAGACGACTCAAGCCGGTCTGAGCACTGGCGTACCTCCGATCTCCGACGCCCGACATCTAGCTCTCCTTACCGACTTACCGACTTACCAACTCGGGATTCCGGTATGACGGCGGTGGCGTCGATCTCGACCACCCATTCCGGCCGCGCCAACGCGGTGACCACCACCCCGGTCGAGACCGGAAAGACGCCCTTTAGCCAGCGGCCCATGACCTGGTAGACGGGATCGCGGTAGCGGACATCGGTGAGGTAGACGACGATCTTGACGATGTCTTCGAGCGCCGATCCCGACTCCTCGAGCAGCAGAGCGATATTCGTCATCGCCCGCTCGGTTTGTGCCGTCACGTCGCCGATGCCGACCGACTCTCGCGTATCGAGGTCCTGTCCGATCTGACCGCGCAAATAGACCGTGTTCCCGGCTACCACTGCCTGGCAGAGATCGTTGTCGAGATTCTGCTCGGGGTAGGTCTCGCGCGTGTTGAACGGGCGGATGCGGCGGTGGGTGGTCATGAGGGGGTGCCGCTGCGCTCAGGGGGTGCCAGCCGCGTTGCGGCTTCAGGGGGCGGCGCTTCGCTCAGGGGGTGAAGGGAGGAAGGAGTATGCAAACGTCGTCGGCCGTTCTCCTTCACCCCCTGAGGCGGCAAAGCCGCCGCCACCCCCTGAGCGTTAGCGGCACCCCCTGAACGAAGTGCCACCCCCTCAACCCGTTCTGACAGCCCCGCTGACTCCTGCACGATGCGCATCGGCTCCGCGAAATCGAAGTTGCGATAGACCGCGAGCAGGTGGGCGAAGGGCGGCGATTGGGCAAAGAGCTGGAAGGTGAGACGATGCCCGGCGTAATCGGAGTTGAGCAGATCGCGCGCATAGGCGAGCAGCTTGCGCCGGTCCTCGGCCTGCCACTGCTCATTGATGGTGTAGAACTTGTGCAGCCAGGGCGCGGTCTCCGGGTTGGTGAAGCTGGCGAAATCGGGTGTCACGCAGATTTGCCCGCCACACAGATCGCGGCTGAGGTGCATCATCTCCGCCAACCCCGAGCAGGCGTGGACACGACCGGCGTAGAGCAGACTCTGGTTCGGCATCAGCAGACCGCCGGGGCTCTCCTCCGCCTCGGCGATGGCCGCTGTGAGAAAGGCGTGGATCCCCTCCCGGTAGACCGCCAGCGTCGCTAGCTTCTCCTGGACCGCCTGCTGCTTCTCCAAGCCCGTCTGGCGCGCGTTGTACATCGCCGTGCCGAGCATCATGTCGGCATAGCGCAGGATGCGTTGCACGAAGGCGAACGCGCTGTAGCGATGCAAGGTGGCGCGGATGTACGAGGCAGCACGAGTGTGGCGGTAGAACAGCACGTCCTCCCAGGGGATGTGGACGTTGTCGAAGATGATCAGCGTATCGACCTCGTCGAAGCGGTTGGAGAGGGGATAGTCCTCACGCGGGGCGCGACCGGCGAAGCCGGTGCGGCAGATATGCTTCATGCCCGGCGCGCCCATGTGAGCGATGAACCCGACCGCGTAGTCTGACAGCTCGCTGTCGCCCCAGTTGGCGATCGTCGGCTTCACGAAGGCCTGGTTGGCGTAGGCCGCCGCCGTCTCGAACTTCGCGCCATTGACCACGATCCCGGCGTCGGTCTCCCGCACGACGGTGAGGAGCATGTCGGGGTCCTGATCCATCGGTCTCTTGGAGCGGTCCCCGTTGGGTTCGGTGGTGGCGGAGACGTGGTAGGGGTCCTGCTTCGCCGGGGGCTCGACGTGACGACGGATATTGTC
>JAHWJF010000508.1 GCA_019348515.1 Chloroflexota bacterium
GGGAAGCGGAACATCTGCAACGCCCAGCCGGGACGCGAGGTTGGCTCCTCGCGTAGCCACTCGGCCCCCATCGCCCGGTAGAACGGCGCGGCGTTGGGATCGGCGGCGAACGTCAGGACGCGAGCGCCGAAATCTCGTGCCGTCGCCACCGCGTGCCCCCAGAGGAGCTTGCCCCGCCCGGTTCCGATCAGGTCCGGCTCGACAAAGAGCTTGTCGAAGATCATCTCGGGCGGCTCGCCGGCCAGGCCGTAGTAGCCGACGACGCGCCCCGTCTCTTCCAGCACGTAGACCGGCGAACCGGCGATGAACTCGGAGGTGACGAGAAGGGCCTGCGGCTCCCAGTCGAGGAACTCCGGCTCGTAGCCCCAGTGCAGGGCCGAGCGCCCGGTCAGCGCGTTCAGCAACGGAGCCTCGTCGGGGGTCGCTCTGCGAATCATGGGCGGAGCCAGCGCTGTCATGGCATTACGATACACCGCTTTGCCTCAGGCCAAACCGGCGACCTGACACCCGTCGCTGGTGAAGACCCCCGTGTAGGCGCTGGCTGGCAAGGTGAGCGTGGAAGCCGCCGGAGCCGTCTCATACGGCACGCCGCTCGCCGCAAAGACCACACGAATCCTGGCAAAGACGCGGTTCCAGGCCGCGATCCAGTCCCGGGTCAGGTGGCCATCAGAAGGCGGCCGGCATCAGTTGAGACCGTGGACCCAAGATCGTAAGATGACGCCAAGCGGCTGTCGCCGTAGAAGCCGCATTGGACACAAGGAGGAGGTTCGTGATGCGTCGGGTCTCGCTCGTCCTCTCCGTCGTCATGTTGTTCGGCGTGGTGGCCATCTGGAGCATGCGCGCAGCGGCTCAGGATGCCACCCCCGCTGCTGGGCCGGTTGGAGTCACTGCCACCCTTCTCGGCAGTGGAGAAACCAGCGTCGCTCCCGGGCATGAGCTGAGCTTGCGCCGGGTCACCATCGAGCCGGGCGGCGGCATTCCTGCCCACACTCATCCCGGCGCGCTCGTCATCTACCTCGAATCGGGGACGTGGGGCTACACGGCCCTTAACGAGGGCACGCAGCTGACGCGGGCTGCCGTCAACGGCACACCCGGTCCGAGTGAGGAGATGGCGGTTGGTGAGGAGATCATCCTCAATGCCGGTGACTGGATCTACGTCGAGGATCCCACGGACGACATTCGTAACGCCGGAGACGAGCCGGTCGTACTCTTGATCGCCGGACTGACCCGGGTTGGTGTGCCATTCACCACCATCATGGAGGGGATGGAAGGCATGGAGATGGGTGGCACGCCCACGCCGTAGATACTCCTGCACGGGAGTGACGCTGCGGCGGGCTTGGTGATGAATCGGGCCCGCCGCTCCGTCTTTCAGGGCGCGGTAACGACGATCGATATGAATCGCCATCCCTCGTCGCTCTTGGCCACGAGGTACGCGGTGCCGAATCGTTCGAGCTCGTTCCCCGCGCCGTCGTGGCGGGAAAAGACGCCTTCGATGAACGCGGCGCGGGCATTGAGCGGGCGAATGTCGAGGCGGTGGACGGTGCTGCCGGCGTAGTTCGCCTGAAGTAACCCGTCGATGAGGCTCTTCGCGGTGCTCAGTACCGCGTCACGGGTCGGCAGAGCCAGATAGCGACCCTCGGTCACGATCACGAGGGGCACGCCGTAAAAGCCCATGACCGATTCGAGGTCGGTGCGCTCGCCGGCGGCCAGGCTCGTAAACGTGTCGAGGTAACCGCCGTACCAGGCACGGACTTCGGTCGCAATAGCATCAAGTGCGGGCACGGCAATGGTCCCCTTTGCCACACCGGGATTTTCGCACCCGGCTACGCGGAAGTGACAGTGGGCACGACCCGGTCGCTCAGCAGTTGACGGGTCTCCGGATCAACACCAGTTGGATGCAACGCTGGGGCTGGCGTGGGATAGTCGCAGTCCCGGCGTGCGGCGCTAGGCCTGCCGCTTCGGCGCACACGTGCCGTTCACCGTCGCCGCAGACGATTTGGCTGTAGCGGCGGCGGTGCGTGTTTTGGCCAGCACCGTATGGACGGTCGCCGAAACCGTCGAGACCCAGTGCGGAGGAGTGGTGACCGCGGAGATCGCCGCGGCAACGACATCCCAGGTATTGCATCCACCGCTCCCCGTTTTGCCTCCTTTGCCATCTTCAACC
>JAHWJF010000159.1 GCA_019348515.1 Chloroflexota bacterium
TGACCTGCAATCGGGTCCCCACGGGCAAAACAACGACTGCCGCGCTTTCCGTCGTAGGTCCCTCGCGCAAATTCACTTCATCCGTCGTTGTAACCAGCGACCCGACTTCGTAAACGGGCATGCTAGCGCACGGATTCTGCGGGTCACTGGCAGCGGCCGGAACTGTCGGCGCGGCTGCCTGGGTGGGCGCCACAGCAGGAGGCGGAGTTGACGTCGGTAACGGCGGTGGACCCGGGGTCGGGGCGATGACCACCGCGGTTGCCGTGGGAGGAGCCGGGGTTGCAGCATTGATAGGAGTGATGACCGCCGCCATCTCGGGTGTTGGAGGCGGCTGGGTGCTCCCGTCTCCGATCAGGGCGGAAGCCCAATACCAGAGCAAACCGATGAGCAAGAGAAGTCCGATTACGGGAAGCGCGATCCGGAGGTAGTCGGTCCAGTAGCGCTCTTCCGGCTGGTAGCTCACCGTGCGCTCCTCACTCGATGCAGTCCGGCCGTGCCCTTCGGACATCAACTCACCTCCAGCGCATCCCGATCCCTTGTTCCAACTTACTGCCACAGCGTCTAGATGGGCGTCATGGGCGAAAGTGGGAACGGACGGAATCGCCTGTTGTGTGGTCGACGGCTCCCAGAGGCTCTTCGCTAGGGCGTTTTCGCAATCCAGCGTCCCGGCGTCGACCGGGTGGCTCTCTTGGGGCCCATAGAGCCGTGGGTGCCGGCACCATCCGTGGCGCCAAACCCCGGAATGTTCAAAGAACCGGCAGCTGCCGCAAGCCTGAAGTGCTTCTCGGCGCTTCCCGGTTGAAGCGTGACTCCCCCGCGGGCCCACCGCGGTTCCGGAGCCACCAAGCTCGGAGGGGATTGTACACCTCGCAACTCTGCAGCGGACGACTGGAGCTAGCTGACTGAGTCCCTACCGTTGTTCTCATCGGCCACAAGGTTTCCGCTGGATTCCTCTCTAGGTGACTCCCACGGCGCTTCTGGACTCCCGAGGCGCCGGATGAAGGTTGTCCCGTTCCCGGCCTGCCCACCGCCTGAACCTGGATCACTATTCACCGGATTCATCGGTGGACTCGCACGGAGGGCCCGCGGCGCTGAGCGTTCTATACCCGCCATTTCCAGTTGGCCTTCGTAAATCGCTCCCTCCTGGATAATGAGAGAGCCGGTGGTGACGTCGGCGCGTACTCGTCCGCTCGGCAGAATCTGAAGTCGCCCCCGGCAACGAATCTCTCCTTTGAGATCTCCGGCGACCGTAATGTGCGCCGCGTCCACGGTGGCCGCGACCGTAGCGCCTTCGGCGATGAATAGTGTTCCGTCGCAGGTCACGGTTCCCTTGACCTCACCTTCGACCCTGAGGTCGCGCTGCGCACGGAAGACGCCGTCAAATGCTGAATCGCGATCGACCAAGCTTACGGCTTCGAACGACGCAGCCGTGTCGTTGCTCCATTCTAGGTCAGTGGTGGAGAGATCTCGCATGTTGTGCCCCCGTGCACGCTTGGTCTCGAACACGCGCCACTGCCGCATTGTGACGGCCGCTGGTTCGGTCCCCGTTCGATTCGACCTCAGTCACCGCCACGCGCCACACGTGTCGGAGGCACTGTGGACGCTCTGGACTCGGCCGTCGGCGCCATCGAGATTTCTCCAACGAGGATCGCGCCTTCGTGAATCACGATTACTGGCGCATGGATATCGCCGGCCACTCGCCCGCGCGGGAGAACTTCAAACCGCTCACCGCAACGGATCGTGCCACGTACGTTCCCCGCGATCGTCACGTTTGCGGCGGTGATCGTCGCGTCAACGTCAGCCTCCTCCGCAACATAAACATCGTCCTGTGCGGTCAAGGAACCGTCGACCCGCCCATGGACATGGAGAGAGCCGCTCGACTCAAGCGCGCCGTTCCATGTCGTTGTATGCGCGATGACGCTTGTTAGTGAGTCGGCGGCCGGGATTGCGGAAAGGGCAACTTCGGTCCTGGGAACCGGTATTGGATTAGGTGCCCGCTGGGCTGATCCTGCTGACGCCGAATCCGAGTCGTCAAGGACGGCAAAGTCTAGGTGGTAGGGAGTCTCGGCTCGTGCAGTGTGCCGCCGCTCAGGCGCGGGAAGCGCCACATCATGATCGTCACCACCGAGTTGATGCCGTAGCGCACTAATTTGCCGATGAAATGCGTCCACCCTGCTGTCTTTGCGTACAACCACGCTAACCCTCCAGGACGCCCGTTCTTGTGAAACGCGGGGTCGCCGGTTCGGTCAATGCCGGACAGCGGGGGTACCTGGCAGGCCGTGCTGGTGCGGAGCATGGAAACGAGCCTTACGGGCCCCCAGAGGCGACTCCTGGTGCGTGGCGTCAAGTGACGCCGTCACCCAGTCCGGAGGTGTACGTACATCATACCATGCTTGTGACACGGTTCTTCACTGTCCGGCTGATCGTCAACGCTGGTGTAGAAGTCGGCGCATTTGGGAGGGTACGCCCGAGAGGACTCGAACCTCTGGCCTCTTGCTCCGGAGGCAAGCGCTCTATCCGCTGAGCTACGGGCGCGTATCTACTGACGAGAGATTATAGCCGAACCGGCCCGACAGTGCTGTAGTCAAGCCTAGAGCCTGACAACGGGACCAGAGAGTGGCAACGAGCACAGCGCAGCGGCTATCATTCACCGGTTAACCTGACATTGCGTTGTGTTGCTATTTTTCGATTATCGGAGGAACGATGACATTTCGGGATGGCATCTCTGGAGCGACCGCGGTTCGTCTCAACGAGGATGACTTGACATATCTAATGAATGTGCTGCGAAACGCCAGCGAACCGGTCACGACGCAGCAACTTATTGATGTGCTAAGAAGGCAACCGGGCCAGTTTCATATCGACTCAGCCGCCATCCCTAATTCTCCAGATGAAACTCCAGAGCCCTCGGGCTAGGCGCGGATCGTACTTCACCGGCTTGCGCGATAGTCTCGCGCGGCCGAAAAGCAGCCTGTCATGATTGTGGCGACGTGATTTCAGTAGAGAAGGGCAAGCAGTGGTCGAGCAACGGGTCAAGCCAGCGGTCCAATTCGGCGGAAGCAAGCGCCAGCAAGAAGTGGCTGAAAAGGTTCTAGGGCTCATGTTGGCGCGAGGCATGTTCATGTCCTCCAACGCCTCAATCAAAGTCCCGGTTGCGGCTCTTGCCGATCATCTCGGTAACCAAGGAGAGAACGAGCCGGCGACGCTACTCGACGAGGTGGTCGCGGCAAACCCGAGCATCTTTGTCGTTGAGGACATTGATGGCGAAGCGTTCTTGGTGACGACTCGCGATGGACGCGCGCCGAGGACAGCGTCGCCGGTGACCCGGCATACATTTGCCTCCAGATTTCATACCCCGCTTCCAACGCCCGAGCGCACCTCAGTGCCACGGCCACGGCCGCGGCCGGAAGCCGCGGTTGTTGACGTACTTGCCGGAATGGAGACCCCTGAGGTTGCGGTACCGGCCCCGATACCAGACGCAGACGTGGCCATCGAAGAAGACGTGATCGTCGAAGCCCCGGCCGCTATGGCGCGGACATTCACCACTCAGGTTGGCAAGCCAGCCGGTATTACCGATGTCGATGACGTCAAACTTGCCGTTGTGCTCCGAGAGCGTCTCGGGTCCGATCCCCGGGTTGCCAATTTCGGTGAGCAGTGGCTGATGGAGGACCGAGTTCCACGATTCAGCCGGGGGGATCTGCGCCGGTTGCGCGACTATTTGCAAGAGAAGGAGCAGCCGATCACCGACGGCGATCTGGCTCAGGATGTCCTTGGGGTCCGTCCGGGAACGCCGGATTTCGAACTTGTCCGCTTTGCCCTCAATTACCGGCTATCGAACGAGCACCGCGAATTCGAGTTCGTCGGGACTGGCAATCAACGATTCTGGAGCACGAGCGGACTTCCTCAAATCGGAACGACCCGCCGGAAACTCACGGAGATTGGCTCCGATTATCGCTATCTGCTCGATGAGGTTCCCACCCCGGCGGCACATCGATCGCGGGAGTCGATCGATCACACGCTTACGTTCTACGAGTACATTCACGGGCTACTTCCCTACGATGCGGAGATGCAAGCCCTCCTGCCAGCGCCGATGACATCCAATCAGAAGTCGGCTGTATTGACGTTCGAATGTCCGCAGTCATTCACGACGTATTTGGTCGAGTTGCGTTATCCGACTCCGAACCGAGGTGGGTTCATCCTGGGTCTCGACGATTTCTACACCGAGAACCTGGTGCCAGGAGCCATAATTTCGATCCAGCGAACTGAGAATGACGGGCACTACCAGGTCGAGTATTTGGCGGAAAGCCCACGCGCCGATCAACTCCTCGAGCTGGACGAGCGGCGCGCTCCCCGGTACGTGTTCCGACCCACAACTTTCGCATGCGGGGTTGAAGAGGCTCGGCTTCTGACTGAGTCGAAACTCGGCGGCATGGCCGGCGAGAAGCCGCTAGATGAGAAAGTGCGCCGGCGTCCCGAAGCGGTCCTCGCGGCCACGTTCGAACGGATCGGCCAAGAGCGCGACGGGAATTATTCGGCTGCATTTGAAACGCTTCACGCGGGTGTGAATATCGAGCGTCCGATGTCGGCGATGCTGCTTCGTTCGATTCTCGAACAGGACGACACCGGGGCATTCTCACGGGATCCCGAGGCTCCAGACACCTACACCTACGTTCCGGGAACGACCCCGTAAGGAGCGGAAGCGTTGGATGTGGAGGAGCCACGAGAACAGCCGCGGTCAGCTCTGGAGCGAGCCATATCGAATCTCCGGGACGGCGACCTGTCCCAGACGCAGGTCGCTCGTCTCTCCGATCTGAGTCGCGAGAACGCCCGTACGCTGACGAGAGCGTGGGAATCCATCCCTGAGGAAACGCGAATCGATCTCGTCCGCCGGTTCGATGAGCTATCCGAAGAGCGCGTGGAGCTGAACTTCAATCGCGCGCTGCGCATCGCGCTCGACGACTCGTCGGCCGTTGTTCGACAGCTCGCCGTTGCCGGGCTGTGGGAAGACGAATCACGTGATGTGCTGGACCTGATGCGCCACGTCCTAGAGACCGACGCATCTCCGGATGTCCGCGCCCAAGCTGCGGCCGCCCTCGAACGGTTCTCCGGAAGAGCTGTGGACGGATCGCTCGACGAGAGTGCAGCAACAGACCTGCGCAACGATCTACGCCGGGTGGCGAGTGATCCAGAAGCGCCGTACTCGGTGCAACGGCGGGCTCTGGAGTCGCTCGGTCCCTATGCAGCCGATCCCGAGATCGAATCACTCATATTGGACGCATACGATTCCGGCGACCACGGGCTGCAATGCAGCGCGATTTATGCCATGGGCCAAAGTCTAGACTCCCGCTGGTTGCCAACCATCCTGATGGAATTGGAGAGCGACGAACCGGAGATTCGCTTCGAAGCCGCCCGCGCGGCCGGGCTTCTGGGTGCCGCTGATGCCCTCCCGGTTCTTCTCGAAGCAGCGCGTGACGATGACGCCGAAGTGCGTCATGCGGCCATCGGCGCGATCGCTCAGATAGGGGGGCGAGGGGCCGTGCGCGCCCTCGAGCGATTGGCCGAAGACGCGGGCGAGGCGGACCTCGAGCTCATAGAGTCCGCTATTGAAGAAGCGAACATCCTCCTCGACCCAATTCCGCATTCCTCGTGACCGTTGCGGCTGGCCGTGAGCAGAGGCTCGATCACATTACCGCCGACGCGAAGGCGTGGGACCGTGCCGTCGTTGCCCATAGCGGCCATCTCCTGCAAACATGGCGCTGGGGCACGTTCAAGGAGCGGTTTGGCTGGGAGGTCGTGAGGATTGCGGTTCCCCGCCTTGAGGGGACGGCCCTCGCGCAAGTCCTATTTCGGCGCAAAGCCGGGGTCAGCATTGGCTACATACCGCGAGGCCCGGTTCTGCCGCGAGGAGATACCGATGCAAGTGCCGAGCTCTGGATCCGTATTGACGAAGAGGCGCGCCGTCGGCGAACGCTGACGATCGTCGTCGAACCAGACGCTGACCTTCCTGAAGGACCGGCTCAGCGCCTGTTAGCAGCATCGAGTATGCCGCCAATTCAGCCCCCGCGATCGGTGAAGGTCGAGCTATTGGATGACGAGGCGCTCATAGGACAGATGCATCCCAAAACGCGCTATAACGTTCGCCTGGCCCGTCGCCGCGGGGTAACCGTCGGCCCGGCCGAAGACATCGACTCGGCGATCGATGAGTTCTACACGCTGTTGCGTGATACCGCGTCGCGAAATGCGTTTGTCGTCCACGCCGCTGAGTACTATCGGGAATTTCTTACCTTGTTTGGTGAAGATGCCTGTCTCATGTTCGCCGAGTCGGAAGGAAAGCGAGTCGCGGGGGCGATCTCCGTCGTATCTGGTGATGAGGGCATCTACATGTACGGCGCCTCGTCGACGAGAGATCGTGCCCATGGCGCCGCCTTTCTTCTGCAACACGAGATCATGCGCTGGGCTCGCGGACGCGGCGCGCGCCGCTACGATCTCTGGGGAATCCCCGACTACGATCCGGAATCGACCGCGAGTGAGAGCGGCGATCGCCTCGCTACTTCGAAGGGAGACGATCGGCGTGGACTATACGAGTTCAAAACGCGGTTTGGTGGGCATATTGTCCGCTATCCCGATCCGCTTGAACGCGCGTACCATCCGTTTTTCGCCTCGCTCGCGCGACGGTTCTATAGACCTGGCGGATCGGGGTGACAGCACCTGGGGTTTCGGTCGGTGCATTGGCGCTCGCGGTGCCCGGCGCCCGATTGTCGGGTTCCGGGACTCGAGTTATTTCAGGACTGACATACGATTCGCGACTCGTGCAGCCGGGGGATCTCTTCGCTGCGCTGCGGGGCGCGGACTTCGATGGGCACACGTTCATCCCGGACGCAGAACGCCGCGGCGCTGCGGCACTCCTAGTCGAAGCACTTGCATCAACGGCGCTGCCGCAGATCCAGGTGAGCGATAGCCGGGCGGCATTGGCGGCGATCTCCGCTGAGTTCTTCGGGCACCCGTCGCAAGATCTAGGCGTTATCGGCATTACGGGGACTGATGGAAAGACGACGACCTCGCACCTCATTGACCACATCCTGCGCTCATGCGGTCTAAGAACTGGCATGGTGGGGACGGTCGCCATTCGCATCGGTGATTGCGAGAATTTCCACCCCTCGCGCCAAACGACTCCTGAATCAAACGAAATCCAGCGGTATTTACGCCAGATGGCGGATGATGGGGTGGAGTGGGCTGTCCTCGAAGCCACGTCGCACGGGCTCGCGATGCACCGACTTGACTCGGTGCGGTTCACAATTGGGGCGGTGACCAACGTCACCCACGAGCACCTCGATTACCACGGGAGCATTGAGAATTACCGCCGGGCTAAGGCGACGCTGCTCGAGCGCGTTGCTTCCGAATCGGGCGTCGTGGTTGTGAATGCGGATGATCCTGGATCGCGCGCGATCGAACAATTCGCAGAAGGCGCGTTCATCATTCGATATATCTCAAGCTGAGCGGATAGCGAGTTGAGGGATCATACGATTCAGGCGGATGCTACGGGCCGTCGATTCACACTCGACGCCGGGTCCTGGGGAATAGCTGAGATCAGAATCCCCCTCATGTAAATCGGAAGA
>JAHWJF010000509.1 GCA_019348515.1 Chloroflexota bacterium
GCCCGGAGGGGTATTCTGAATAGCCGGCAACGGATAGAGAGTCTCGGCCGGGCGCCGGTACAGGTGGCGTGCAGGAGAGGGTGTATCCATGAAACTGGGTCTCGGGCTCTATCGCCACATGCTGACCCCGGAGAACTTCCGTTTCGCCCGGCAGGCTGGAGCCACCCACATCGTGGCGCACTGGGTCGACTATTTCCATAGCGGCCCACGCATCCCACAGTCGGAAAGTGCCGGCCAGGGGTGGGGCATCATCCAGAACCAGGACCAGCTCTGGTCGGTCGAGGAATTGACCGACCTCCGCAAAGCGGTCGAGGCTGAAGGACTGACACTGGCCGCCATCGAGAATCTCGACCCGTCACACTGGCACGATGTGCTTCTCGACGGTCCGCTCAAGCGGCAGCAGCTCGAAAACATCAAAACTATCGTCCGTAACCTGGGTGCGGCCGGCATCCCGGTCCTTGGCTACAACTTCAGCATCGCCGGGGTCTGGGGCCACGTGGTTGGGCCATGGGCGCGGGGCGGCGCGGAGTCGGTTGGTTTCTCGGCGGCGACCGGGCCGCGGGAGACGCCGATCCCCAACGAACAGGTCTGGAACATGACCTACGACCCGGATGCCGCGCCTGGCGACATCGGCGAGGTGAGCGCCGAACAGCTCTGGTCTCGCCTGGAGGAATTCCTGCACGCGGTGGTCCCGGTGGCCGAGGAGGCGGGCGTACGCCTGGCCGCCCACCCGGACGATCCGCCCCTGCCCAGCTTGCGCGGGGCGGCCCGTCTGGTCAATAAGCCAGAGCTCTACCAGCGTCTGCTCGATATCCACCCCAGCCCCTCAAATGCGCTGGAGTTCTGCCAGGGCACCATCGCCGAGATGGTCGGCGAGATGGACGTCTACGAGGCGATCGATACCTACAGCAAGAGCGGAGATATCGCCTACGTGCACTTTCGCAACGTGCGGGGCAAAGTTCCGGAGTATCACGAAGTCTTCGTTGACGAGGGGGACGTCGACATGGTTCGTGCCCTCCGCATCTATCACCGCAACGGCTACGACGGGGTAATCATCCCCGATCACACCCCACAGATGGAATGCGCCGCCTCCTGGCACGCCGGAATGGCCTACGCCCTCGGCTGGATGCGCGCCACGCTTCAACTCATTGCGGAGGAGCCGCCCGCGAGAACGTCACCGGATCAACCTTGCCACAGCAGCCGCTCACTCGCCGCCAGTGGCTGATAGAACCAGCGGAATATGACACTCTCGGCCGTTCTACCTTTCTCAATGAATATCTGCTGCCATGCGTCAACCACCGGTGATACGTCCGTATCTGACACTGGCACCTCGACGCGAATGAACATTGGACCGAGCTAGGCGCTCAGATAGCGGTGCAGTCCGAACCAGAAGGCCGCCACCGCAACGAGCACCATGAGATAGGGCAGGAACGCTTCCATACGTCACCTCCTTGCACTTGCAGAGATTGCCTCGCGGAGCAGCGCGGCCGAGAGCAGCCTCAGCCGCGCTGCCGCCGCTTCGGCATTGACATGCGAGAGCAGGTCGATACCGCCGACCCGTATCCGAGAGCGTCGGGACTAGCTGCTCGTGCCGGCCCCAACCGCCTCATGCTGGCCACTCCCCGCCTTGATGGCGATCTTCTGCGGCTTGGCCCGCTCTGCCTTCGGCAACGCGATGCGCACGAGGCCATTCTCAAACGTCGCCTCAGCGTTACTCGCGTCGACCTCGAAGGGGAGTGTCACCGTCCGCCAGAACTGCCCCGACCACAGCTCGTGGGCGTACCACGTCGCCTGCTGCCCCTGCTCACTCTCGGCGACATTGGGCACCGAGCCGGACAGCGTCAACGTGTTCTGGGTGTAGGTGATCTCCAGATTCTCAGGATTCATCCCGGGTACCGCCGCGATGACGACCGCCTCATCCGGCGTGGCATAGACATCGAGCGGCACCGGGCGAAGCATCGTACCGCTTCTTGTGCCATTGCTCCAGCCGACCTGAGATCCTCCAGAAGGGACGAAGCTGTCCTGGAGCAGCTGGTTCATGGCATCCCGGAGGAGGACAAAATCGGAACCAAAGGGGAACTGACTGACCATCGCACTCACCTCCATCGCGCAATCCAAGCGCGCTAAGCGAACCTGAACCGAACGACAGTGGCC
>JAHWJF010000160.1 GCA_019348515.1 Chloroflexota bacterium
AGGCTGCCGCCGGCGGCACGGACAAGGAATTCCCGGTGGTCGCCCAGGAGGACCTCGACAAGCTGAGCGAAGCGGCGAAGGGCGCCGCGCCCGAGCTCGCGGCCGAGGCGATTGCGGCGGAGCAGTCCGGAGAGAAGCTCCTGGCCTCCAAGGTGACGATTATGGGACAAAGCGACGAGTTCGATCACCAGCCCGGTGAAGATGCCGCCGAGGTCTCCTTGCGATCGACCCTGACGGTCGACGTCCTGACGTTTGACGCGAACGCCGCCCGCGATGAGTACGAGCAGATTCTCGCGGTGCGCCTCGGCGATGAGGCGCCACAGGGGTTCGCGGTGGCCCCAGAGGAGATTGTTTTCGAGAATCCCAGTGAAATCCAGGACAGCGATCGTGGTGTCCGGGTCGAAGTCTCCGCACGTGCCGATGCCTTGGCGGTCCTGGACGAACGTGAGCGGGCCGCGCTTGCCGCCGAACTGGCAGGGGCGGATCCAGAGCAGGTGGAGGCCGTTCTCGAGCGGTCGCCGGAGATCGCCGATTACACGGTCGACTACCAGCCTGCCTGGCTACCGGAACAGATGCCGGACAATGCGGCGCGGATTCAGATCGAGCTAGCGGAGTGATTTGGGTTTTGGCTATGAGCCGAGGAACCGGGCGGGCGATGGGTCTCGATGTCGGGGAGCGCCGGATTGGGGTGGCAATCGGCGATGAGCTGGACTTGATCTCTTCACCCTTGACAATTGTGCAGCGGCGCGACGGCGACCTCGCCGAGCTTCGCGATCTGGCGCTAGCGAAAGGGATCGATCGGATCGTTGTGGGGCTGCCGACTGGGTTGTCAGGTCGCGAGGGTCCGCAAGCGGCGCTCGTGCGCGAGTTTGCGGACGCACTCGTGGCCGCGCTCCGGCCGGGTACAACAGTCGAGTTCTGGGATGAACGACTGACGACGGCCGTGGCGGAACGAACGCTGCGAGAGAGCGGAACCTGGCGTCGGCGCCGCAAGGGAGAGGTCGACGCCGTCGCCGCGGCGGTGATTCTGCAGGGCTATCTCGACGCGCGCCGGGCACGCGGGTTGCGAACGTGGAAACAAGATGATGCCGATGCACGGTAGTATGTGCGTCTCAGCGAGGAGCATCGACGGCGATGCAAGCGCAATGACTCTCGGCGCGTGAAATCGGGGGATGATGCTGGAAGCGACCGATTGAGCGGCGAAGGTCGGTTGCCGTCAGTTTCGTGAGGCGCGGAGCGAATGAAGAAACTGGTCATCGCGGTCATCCAGAACGAAGTCGCGGACTCGGTTGTCGATGCGCTGCTGGAAGCGGATTTTCGGACGACCCGGCTTGCGAGTACCGGCGGGTTCCTGCGGCGCGGCAATACGACGCTCATGATCGGAGCGGATGAGAGTCAGGTCGATTACGTGCTCGATCTGATCCGGCAAACCGCTCGCTCGGGGATGGCGCCACCTGATACCGTGGAGGGGATTCCGCCGGCGGCCGCCACCGTGTTCGTCCTGGATCTCGAGGAGTACCAGCGCCTGTAGCGCGGTATTGCGAATCACGGAGAGGGGCAGCGAACGATGTTGCCCCGTTCATCGGCGTGGTACTCGAACCGCTCGCCGGAAACCTCCACCAGGATCAAGTACCCGGGCGTAATTACTTGGGCATAGAGCATATCGGGCTGCGGGCAACCGAGCGAGCTATCCGGCCATTCGCGGGGTTCGACCGTAATCACCTGCAGCGAGGACGCCGGAACGTCCAGATCCTCGGCGATCGCCGTAATCACCGGCGCGATCTCTTGCGGAACAGGAGTTGAACCAGGGACCGGTGATGCCGCTCCGGGCGCGACAGGTTCGCTGGCTGGCTCGTCGAGCATCAGCGCCTCGTCGAAAGCGTTGGGAAATGGGTTGGCTCCGACGAGCGTTGCCAGCCAAGCTGCGTGACGGGCCTCGACGCTATGGATGCCGATAAGCATGGGAATGAGGCGCTGTCTGTCCAGCTCTGGAATGACGAACGCATACGACCCTACCCCAAGATTCTCTAGTTCGACGGCCTCATTCATCGCCTCGATGAGATCCGTTGGAACTGGAGGCGTTGGCGCTGGCGGTGACTCACCTTCCGGGCGCACCAGCGCGGCGAGATGCGCTACGTCCGCGGTCAGGATGCTCTCGATGACGCGCCTAGTGCTCGCCGGCAGCCCAGCCGTGCTGAACGCCGCGTCGTCAAAGGCCGCGAGCATAGCGGTGTAATGGGCGATCTGCAGCTGCTCCTGGCTGACGAGCAAGTCGAGGAGGTCACGGTCAACCTGCAAGGCTCCCACGGGGACCGCGTGAGCCAGGACGCCAGAGGCGAGCAGCGATGCGCTCGTCGCCATCAGGACACGGCGCGTAGGACGGCTCGTGACATTCATTGGATGATCCTTTGTTAGACCGGTGGCCAGCTCAGCATCCAGCCCCCGTCTACGAGATACGTCCCGCCGTTGCAGTAGGACGCATGGCCGGAGCAGAGAAAAACGACCATCGCCGCGATATCCTCAGGAGTGCCGGCGCGTCGAACCGGAATCTGGGCTTCGGCACTCGCCCGGTATCCGGCGTCTTCGAGCGCGCGCTGGTTCATTGGGGTGAGAATCATCCCCGGTGCGACGTCGTTGACTGTAATGCCGTGCGGCCCGAGCTCCAGCGCCATGGCCCGCGTCAGGTTGCGGACTCCCCCCTTGGCCACACAGTATGGGCCGTCGTTCGGGACGTTGCACGCCTCCTCGTGGACCGAGGAGATGTTGACGATGCGCCCGCCCTTCCCCTCCGCGAGCATGCGCCTCGACGCCTCCCCGGCGCACAGAAACACCCCGTGAAGGTTCGAGCGAAGGACCCGCTCCCATTCGTCCCATGAGGTCTCGTGGACCGGCTTATGCGTCGATCCGTGGCCGGCATTAGCGACGAGGATATCGATCGAGCCGAATTCAGCATCGAAGCGGTCGAACATCACCGAGACCTGCGCTGGATCGCCGACGTCGGCCTGGAACGTGAGCGCCCGGCGTCCCGCCTCACGCACCCGCCCCGCGGTCTCCTCGGCGCCGGCCTCGTTCGAGCGGTAGTTGACCGCGACGTCGGCCCCAGCGGCCGCGAGAGCCACGGCGATGCCCTGGCCAATGCCACTGCTGGCGCCGGTCACTAGCGCGTTCTTGCCATCGAGCCTGATCTTCACGGAAGTCCTACTCTCTGCGCGCTGAGGTGGGTCAGTCGGCCGCGGCTGTCCGCGGGGTGGCTTCCCGCATGCGGTCCGCGGAACGCACGGAGCGCTGGGCCGGATTTTGCATCAGGAAGGAGAAGCCGAGAGCGACGAGACAAATTGAAGCGCTGACGTAGAACGTCTCATGCATGCTCAGCACGAAGACGTGTTTCACGGACTCATAGATGGCGGGAAGCTGATCCCGCATCGCGGGTGGGATGACCGACGGGATCACCTCCATCCGTCCCTCGCCCACCAGCCCGCCAATCTCATTCAGTGGCGCCCGATCCGCGCCAGGAAATGAGCGGAACTCGTCGCGGGCGTGCAGACCCAGCCGTGACTGCAACACGGATCCCAGCACGGCGATGCCAAGCAGTTGGCCGATGTTGCGGGAGGTGTTGAGAATGCCGGAGGCGCTGCCAGAAATGCGCGGCGGGACCTGCGACATCGCCGCCGCGGTCATGGGAGCAAAGGTCATCCCCATTCCGGTTCCGGTTACCAGGAGCGCCGGCAAGAGCGGGCGCCAGGTGGTGGTCGGCGAGAGTTGACTCATGATCAGGACGATACCGAGGGTCACCATGGTAAGTCCGGTGGTGAGGATCCAGCGTGCACCAATGCGGTCCGAGAGCCGGCCGGAGATCGGGGCGACCACCATCAGCATCAGCGACATGGGCATCATGGTGAGCCCAGCCTCGAGCGGGGTCATGCCGAGGGCGCCCTGGAGGAAAACAGTCATCGGGAAGAAGATGCCGAACAGACCGAACGGGACAGCGGTGCCGATAACGTTGGCGACCCAGAAGTTCCGGATGCCGAAGAGTTCGAGCTTCACCATCGGGTCGGGAACGCGCCGCTCCCACCAGACAAAGACGACGAATACCGCGGCGCTGAACCCGAGCAGACCGAGGGTTTGCGGGCTGACCCACCCGAATTTAGGTCCCTCGATCAACGCATAGACGAGAGCGAAGATCGCCGTTGCGGAGAAAATGAGACCGCCCCAATCGAGCTTGCCGGAGGCGAGCGGGTCGCGAGACTCAGGCACGATCGACAGGGTGGCGAGGATCGCCACGATACCGACGGGGATATTGATCAAGAAGACCCACTCCCACGGGTAATTGGTCACGATGTACCCGCCGACGAGTGGACCGAGCACCGCACCCAACGCCACGACCGATCCCCAGACGCCCATTGCGGCGCCTCGCTGCTGAGGGGGGAAGGCGACGGTGATGAGGGAAAGTGTCTGAGGCATCATCAGCGCGCCCCCGATCCCTTGCAGCACGCGTGCACCGATCAACGCTGTGGCGCCGGGGATCCCGGCGAGGTCGGCGACCCAACTAGAGATGCCGCACAACCCGGAGGCCGCTGTGAAGACCGCCATGCCGACGACGAACATCTTCTTGCGGCCAAAGATGTCCCCGATGCGGCCAAAGGAAAGGATCAGCACAGCGAAGGCCAGGATGTAGGAGTCGAGGATCCACTGGATCTGCGACAGGTCGGTATTGAGACCCTCTTTGATCTTCTGCTGGGCCACGTTGACGATCGTGGTGTCAAGTAGCAGCATGAAGATCGCGCCGCAGAGGACGAGCAGGATTAGCCAGGGATTGCGCTCGCCCTCAGCAATCCCTTGAGCTCTTGCCCATTCACTCTGAGCTGCACTGGTCCGGCCGGCGCCTGATTCTCCTGCTGTCATCGAGGGGTACCCTGCAAAGTTCGAGCCAGTGCGGGAGTCGCGCTCCCGTCTGCGAAAGATGTGTTGTGACGGTCCGAATCCGTGGCTCCTGCCGCATGCGTAAGACCGGCAATCAGCGCCTCGAGCGACCTGATAAACGCCGGCCGATCCCCAGGGGGAAGCTGCTCCAGAGCGTATCGCACCTGAGCTTCGCGCATCTGGCGGAGGCGGGAACTGATTCTCTCTGAATCCGGAGTAGTGGCGACCAGAACCCGTCTGCGGTCGGCCGGGTCAGAGGTGCGAACGAGATGGCCGGCATCCACGAGCCGGTCGACCAGCTCGGAGGCCGCGGGCATCGAGCAGGTGAGAGCGGCGGCAATTTCGCCCACGGTCATCTGCTGGCGTGTACCCAGATGGAGCAGCACCTTTACCTGAGCGGGTGTCAGCCCGTAGGCGTTGCCGAGATTCGAAATGGCCGCGAAGAGGGCTCTGGCGATATCCGGCAGCAACTGCACCCCAGCCTCGACCAGGGCCTCGTCGTCTCTTCGGCTCGTTGATATTTCTGCATCCGAATAGTTCATGAGGGAGAACTGTATTCGGCTGTCGGTTGGGCGTCAAGGCCGCTTGCCTCTCGATAGAGGGGGGTGGCTCAGCGATGTGCGGGGTTGCCGCGCTGCCAGAATGACGGACGAGGGCGGTCTCCACCTTGACGGGCGCCCGAGCAGGGCGCCGTCCACGCACGCGTCGAAGGAGGTCCCATGGACGATCCGCGCTTTCATCGGCTCACACGCGACTTTGGCCAATCTCCGTCGCGCCGGGCGACGGTGCGCGCCGGCGCTGCTGCGGCGTAGGGAGCCGCTGGCTTCGCGCCGGGCGCCCGCGCACAGGACGCAACGCCGGTTGCCGGACCGGACCAGGACGGCTTGAGCCAGGAGATCGTCGAGGCGTTCACGGTCCTTCCGGTCGAGAAGGGGCTGAAGCTTGTGGCGCCGACCGCCCCGAGTGGCCGGGCGAGTTCAATCCGGACAGTCAGTTCTTCATCGCCAGCGTCTTGAAAGGCTTCGTCCTGGCGGAGACCCTGCGCTTGGAGGAGGAGTCGCTCGATCGCCACAGCGATACTGCCCTAGCGGCCCAACTCAACGCCCACCTGGCCTTCCAACTACCGCTCAAGGAGGACGTCTTCTCGCTCGGCGCGCCCGTCATGAACCCGCCCAACTGGACCGGGCAGGTGACCCTGCGGACGGCGCTGGAAGCGATGATCGGGCACAGCGACAATTCCGCCACCGACATCTTCCCGCGGCACGCTGACCTGCGCGGGTCCAGGCGTTCATCGACGAATATCGGCCTGCAGCAGGCACAGATCCCGGCCAGCACCCTCCTATTCTTCGGAAACATCACGGGTGTTCCGGACAGGCGGCCCACGACTCAGGCGGATCTGCAGACGGCGACCCGTCCGCGACGACTCACCCGATCCTCAACGACACGATCACCATGGCCAGCACGCCGGAGGACATCGTCTCCTTCTACTCCCGCGCGCTGCCGGGCGAGTTCTTGCAGTACGCGGAGACGTGAGCGGTCTTCCGCAGGATCCTCGGGCTCGCCGACGCGATCGCATTCTCGATGCCGCTCGGCGTCAGCGCGTTTGGCAAAGGCGGCAGCATCGACTTCGAGGGGAACCGCGTCCTGACCTTCGCCGGCGGCGTGTACGTGCCCGCCCGGTGGGTCTACTTTGCCCTGCTACTGAACTGGACCGATGCCGAGGCGGGGCCAACTTCGGAGGTCCAGGGACCGTACATCGCTGCTCCCAAAACGATCTTCACCCTCGTCCGCGACCGCCTCGGGGCCTTAGAGCGTATTGCAAGCCCGCAGTGGGACGGGAAATCCTGGCGGCCCTGGTTGCCGGGGAGACCGACAGTGCCGAATTGGCACAGTTGGCGCACGGTCGGCTGCGCGAGAAGCTCCCCCAGCTGGAGCGGGCACTCGTCGGAGACTTTGGAGCGCACCAGCGCGTCTTGGTGGCCGAGCAACTCGCCCCCATCGACGTCCTGGACGAGCGCATTGCCCAGGTGAGGGCCGAGATCGCTGAGCGCGTGCGCCCGGACGAGGAGGCCATCGCGCTATTGGACACCATCCCCGGTGTCGGGCGCTCCGTGGCCGAGGCGCTGGTCGCCGAGATCGGCGCCGATCTCACCCGCTTCCCGAGTCCGAAGCACCTGGCCTCCTGGGCTGGGTTATGCCCGGGCAATCATGAGAGCGCCGGGTGCCCTCTGGGCGATGCGCCGCGGTCGGGCCACCCGGAAGGGAGGCCCCTGGCTGCGGGCGTGTTTAGTTCAGGCGGCGCACGCGGCAGCCCGCGCCAAGGGGACGTATCTGGCAGCGCAGGACCGACGGTTGGCGGCCCGTCGTGGCCGGGCGAAGGCCGCGGTCGCCGTCGCCCACTCGATCGTGATCATCGCCTACCACGTGTTGACAGAGGGGACGGTCTACTGCGACCTGGGAGGTAACTCCTTCGATGCGCGGGACCGGCAGGGGGTAGCGTGGCGGTTCGTCTATAGCGTGCGAGGCCGCAGGTATGGGGTGACGCGTGTCCTCCAGGCCGCCTAGCCAGCAGCGGGAGAACGCTCTTTTCAGACCACGCAGGGTGATTATAGGAAGACCAGCGGTGGCATTGAGAGAAGGTAGGTCGGCGTGCGACGTGAC
>JAHWJF010000161.1 GCA_019348515.1 Chloroflexota bacterium
GAAGGCGCACTTGCGCGCGAGGAGAGCCGCGGCGCCCATTACCGAACTGACTTTCCCGAGCGTGACGACGTCAATTGGCTCAAGCACACAATGGTGCGGAGGACCTCAGGCGGATTGGAGCTGACGAAGAAGAGTGTCTCCATAACGGAGTTTCAACCGAAAGAGCGAAAATATTGATGAGGATGGCCGCGCTTTGAGTCATGCTCCTCACCAGAGATATGGCTGTCGAGTCGCGTGCTGCTCCACGAGGAGATTCAGTGGAATACACATTTCGGATCAAGCGCTACGACCCTGACGTCGACGTCAAGCCCCACTTCGAGGAATACCCCATCGATCTCGAACCGACCGATCGGGTGCTCGATGGCCTGAACGAGATCAAATGGCAGCAGGACGGTACCCTGACCTATCGTCGCTCCTGCGCCCATGGCGTATGCGGGTCGGACGCAATGCGCATCAACGGCCGCAACTACCTGGCCTGCAAGACCCTGATGAAGGAGTTTGGCAAGAAGATCACGATCGAACCGTTGATCGGGTTCACCGTCATAAAAGATCTCGTCGTCGACATGGACCAGTTCTTTGCCGGCTACAAAGCCGTCAAGCCGTATCTCATCGCCAGTGAGGCGCCAACATCAGAAGAGCGACGCCAAACGCCAGAGCAGCTTGACCGGTACGAAGAAGCGACCAAGTGCATCCTTTGCGCGTCATGCACCACAGCGTGCCCGATCAGTTGGACGAATGAGAGCTTCCTTGGTCCCGCGGCAATCGTGAATGCCGCCCGGTTCATCTACGACAGCCGGGATGAAGGCACATTGGATCGCCTGCGGATCATGAACACCCAGTCGGGTGTCTGGCGCTGTCGCACGGTCTTCAATTGCACCGAGGCATGCCCGAGAGACATCAAGGTCACGAATATCATTGAGGACGTCAAGCGCACATTGCTTCTTGAGCAGGTCTAGCACAGGGGGCACCGTCTGACCTCTCCTGAGAAGAACGCCTCGCTCTTCGCGAAGAGCGAGGCGTCCAGGAGCGGCCGTGCACCCCTTGTCGATCCTGACACTCCGGCTTGTCGCCGGTCGCCGGCTCGGGTCAGGCTTCCCCACGTCACCCAGGGAGGTCGGTTTACGGCTGCTACCTTCCGGTCCTGACCGGGTTCGCCGTTCCCCGCCGCGCGGGACCTTTCCGTCAACGCCACGTACCGTCGCCAGTCCCGAAGCGCCGGACCTCGAAGGGGAGTTCAACCCCGCTGAGGCGGGTTGCGGGTTCAGGGCACCGCCAGCTCCCCATCTAGCACGACCGTTCTAAGTGTAGTTTTCCGTCAAGCTGATGTCAAAATCCGCGTCGCCGCTGTCTAGTCACCGTCGTTCCCTATGGGCATACGAGTGGCCACGTCTCCGGTTGCGGCCCGGCGTCGCCCATGTCCGGATTCTCTACCAGGCGCCGCAATATCCGGACCGTCAGGTCGTCGCAGCATCGCACCTGGCACGACAGCCGCATGTTCTCTGGCACCTCATCGAGAGTCGCCAGCTTTTCTCGCTCCGCCTCTGTCATCGGGCCGGGATCGCCGCCCAGAATCTGGACTCTGCAGGTTGTGCACCGCGCATTTCCCCCGCAGCGATGCAGGATATCGACACCAGCGGCCATGATGGCCAGTACAAGTCGCTGGCCGTCGGGGGCGCTGGTCCGCCCGATCCCCTCCATGTGCACGATCGCCACGATTCCTCCTTGCCTGTGTCACGTGCCCTCACAGTGCCCCGCGAACGGAGATGCTACCGGCTCGACTGCATCGGCGCTTGCGATGCGAGCGTTTCTCCCTCAATGCGGACGATGTGTCGACTCCTGAAAGCATCCAGTCAGGCGTGATAGCGCGGACCGCCGACCAGCCGTTTTCGAAACCGCTCTGAGAATTCCGCCGCGTGCGGACCGGCGAGAACCACCGAACCCGTGTGACCGTGACGGGACGTGCCGGTCACAAATGGATAGACAATGGCGCCTTCGACGAATCGTCGTTCGCTGTAAAACATCTCGATGCTGATGCGGGCAAAAATGTCGAATGCGATCTCATCCGCGGTCATCAGATCCGCAATTGGCCGATCGACCCAGAACTGCAGGGTCAGGTGATGCTCATCTAGCTCGGGCTCGCCGATCATATGCACGTCATCGAGATCCGCGGCCAACCTCTCAGCTTCGATCGCGAATCGAATGTTCGCATCGGTATCCTTGGCCCAGTTCGGACCGTAGCGAGCGCTCAAAGCCTCGATGATGTCATCGACCATCTGGTCGGCTTGCCCTTCTCATGGCGACTGCTGGGGGCTGCCCCAACGACCACTTCTATACTCGCCCCCGCGACTTGCTGGCAATACCTTCGCATCGTGGACGTTCGCAACACCGGAGAAGTGCCTGCCGTCGCCTCCGCGACGAAATCGAGTCGGGGTCGACGCGTCAGCCTCGCAGCGACTCTGGTAGGCTGTCGACAAGGATCGAGCGGGCAGTAAGGAGTACACCGCGTGGTGCAGCGTGTTCTCGATTGGGTCTTGAAGCGCGAGCGCGAGAAGCCAGACGTTCCAATGTGTCCAACGCACGGCATTCCGATGCGAATACGCGGCGTCATGGGGCGACCAACTCGGTTCAGCTATCAGACCGAAGAGACCTACACGGTTATCTACTTTTGCCCGGCCGGGGGGTGCGCTGAAACGGCCGAAGTGCAGTTGGCGATGACGCAGATACCCGTGCCCGGCGCTGCCCCACAGCGACCGGATTACGCTCGCCGAGACTGATCGGACGGACCCTTCACGAGATTCTCGCCTTGGTAGGCGCCATCGTATCCACGTGCTGTTGGCGTGTTCAGCGTGAAGAACACGAGTTGCAGCAGCCGCGCGCTTTGCTCGATGCGGATGCCGGCAGGATTCTCGACTATCAGCAGTGCAGTTGAACGACCGACGTATCCGGCGTCCCAAACGGCGGTGCTGATGGTGGCTCCCATACGACACAGGCTCGACCGCGGCCTACCCAGGGCCATGAGATCGTTCGACAGGTCGACGATCTCGTTGAAGACGACCTGGTATGGGCCGGCCGGGAGGTCGAGCCACCCGGTGCCATCGAATTCGAGCGGCCGCACGTCTGGGAGCAAACGAATCGCATTCGAGCGACCCATGACGCCGCCTCCGGCAAACCGACCGACTTCGGCAACGGTCAAATCGAACCCGTTGGGCTGAAGCTGATCCTCGAGTGACAGATACGCGGAGACGAGCGGGCGCGCTCCCTGGATCAGCGCTCGCAGTTCCTCTCGACCGAGCACGCCGCCCAATCGATTTCCCTGTGCCTCACTCATCATCAATCCGGCCGCTTGGCAACCAGCACGGTATCACCAACAGTCTTCACAGCGTATGTTTCGACGGGAACCACGACCGGGAAGTTCGCGGGAAGTCCGGTGCGAATCTCGAACGCTCCCCCGTGCATGGGACACTCGATCTCATCCCCGATCACCTCCCCGTCAGACAGTGACGCGTCCTGGTGGGTGCACATGTCATTGAGCGCGAAGTACTCGCCCTCGAGATTGATAAGGGCCACCGGGTCGTTTCCGACCTCGACGTACATCACTTCGACTGGGCTGAGGTCGCTTGTCTTTGCGACCTCGTGCCATCTCAAGTCATCTTTCACGTAGTCCTCAGATCGACCGGCGCCAGCCCGCAGGCTGGACGATCGACTCAGAGCGAGTCGTCGGACGGGGGAACGCCATAGATCCCAGCTTTGAGCACCTTCAATCCCAGCATCGCGCACTTCATGCGCGCTGGGCTTATGGGAACTCCCAGCTCTTCGAGAAGATCCTCGCGGCTGATCGCCTTCACTTCATCGAGGGGCCGACCATCGACCATCTCCATGAGGATAGAGGCGGCCGCCTGGCTTATCGCGCAACCCCGTCCAGAAAAGCGCACGTCGGTGACGTTCTCACCGTCGGTGCGCACGTCGACTCTGATTTCGTCGCCACAGAGCGGGTTGACGTCCTCGTAGGTAAAGTCGGCGGGTTCCAAGGTACCGCGGTTGCGGGGGTTGCGGAAATGGTCCAGGATCGCCTCGCGATACAGGCTGTCGGTCACGTCAATCCCATCCTACGACGCAAAGATCGCCTGGGCGCGGTGGAGCCCCGACACCAAGCGGTCGACGTCTTCGTCGACGTTGTAGACATAGAACGACGCCCGGGTGGTGGCGACCACTCCCAAACGATCCATGAGCGGCTGGCAGCAGTGATGACCGGCGCGCACCGCGACGTTTTCCTCGTTCAGGATCGCCGCCACGTCATGCGGGTGGATGTCTCCGAGCGTGAACGACAACACCCCTGCGCGGTCGTCCAGATCTTCGGGGCCGAGCAGCCGAATACCAGGAACTTCGCGAAGCCGGTCGAGCGCCTGGGCGGTCAACTCGCGCTCGTGCTCCCGCACGGTATCCATCCCGATCCCCTGCAAGTACTCAACCGCGACGCCAAGACCAATGGCATCACCGACGGACGGCGTTCCCGCTTCGAACCGAGCCGGCACGTCTGCCCAGGTCGAGCGAGTCAGCGACACCTTGCGGATCATGCCGCCCCCGCCCATGAAAGGCGGCATACCTTCGAGGAGCGAGAGCTTGCCGTAAAGCACCCCCGAGCCCATCGGCCCCAACATCTTGTGTCCCGAGAAGGCCAGGAAGTCAGCGTCCAGCGCCTGAACGTCGACCGGCATGTGGGGAACACTCTGCGCTCCGTCGACGACCACGATGGCTCCGGCGTCGTGCGCCTTACGGATGATCTCGGCGGCCGGGTTGATCGTGCCTAAGCTATTCGAGACGTGCGGAAAAGCCACCAGACGCGGCCCCTGGGCCAAAAGCTCGTCTAGGTGCTCGAGATCGAGGACGCCCTCGTCCGTGATTCGGACCGCCTCGAGCCGGGCATCCTTCTCCTCGGCCAGGAGCTGCCAGGGTACGAGATTGGAATGGTGATCCATGGTGGTCACGAGGATCAGGTCACCAGCGCTGATATGACGACGGCCCCAGGTCTGGGCGACGAGGTTGATCGCCTCGGTCGTATTGCGGACGAACACGATCTCACGGGGGCTAGCGGCGTTGATGAAATCGGCCACCATATGCCGGGCCGCTTCATACTGCGCCGTTGCGCGCTCTGAGAGATCGTAGACGCCGCGATGGATATTGGCGTTCGTCTCGCGGTAATACCGGTCGACGGCAGCGATGACGCGCTCAGGTTTCTGGGAACTGGCCGCGCTATCGAGGAACGCCAGGCGCTGCTCTCGCGATCCCAGACTGGCGAGGATCGGAAAATCGTCGCGAACCCTCACCCAATCGACTGTATTGCCGGTTCTCGTCGTCACCATGATGGGCATTCCTCAAAGGGCGTCGGTAGGAAGAGCGATCGGACGTTCGAAGACTGCGCTGCCATCTCCTCGCCCATTTTGATGGGCGAGGAGAACCGGCGGATGACTAAATTCCAACCTTGCGCGCAATCGCATTCTCAAGAAAACCCTGAATCTCCTCAACCGGAACCCGGTCGATGATCGGCCGGAAGAACCCCTCGACGATAAGATTCTGCGCTTCGGAGCGCGGCAGCCCACGCGCCTGAAGATAAAAGAGGTGCTCTTCCTCGACCTGGGAGACGGTCGCGCCGTGTGTGCATCGCACGTCATTGGCGGCGATCTCCAGGTTCGGGATCGAATCGGCGCGCGCCGTCCGGCTCAGAACCAAGTTCCGGTTCTGCTGGTAGGCGTCGGTCTTCTGGGCACCCTCTTCGACCTTGATCAGGCCGGAGTAGACAGAACGGGCATTGCCCTTCAACGCGCCCTTGAACTCGAGGTCACTGGTGCCAAACGGTGACTCATGGAGCTGCCAGGTGTGATGATCGAAGAACTGATCGCCGTCGGCAAAGTAGATGCCGAGCATCTCCGCGAGCGTGTTCTTGCCACGCAGATGGGCGGCAATCGACGACTTCGAGAACTTCGCACCGAGGGTGACGTGGAGGGAGTTCAGCGTCGCATCCTGAGCCAGCACCGCGCGCTCGGTCATGAAGTTCCAAACGTCGCGGCCCCAGTCCTGGACCTGGACGTAGCGCAGCTTGGCGTCCTGGCCAACGATCAACTCGACCACGGCGGAGGCAAACGACTGAACGTCCTGCGACGGTGACCGGAAGGCGTCGGCGACGAACGCCTGGGCGCCCTCCTCGAGCACCACGAGAGTGTGCGAGAAGACCGCCGCCCCAGGCTGCGAGATGAGGCTGAAGGCCCGGAAGGGAGTTTCAACCGTGACGCCCTCTGGCACATACAGGAAGGAGCCTCCCTGCCAAAAGGCGGCGTGCAGCGCCTGGAACTTGCCCATCGACGGGAGAACCGCCTGGGTCATGAAGTAGCGCTCCAGGAGTTCCGGGTGCTCACGGTACGCCGTGGCGAGATCGGTGAAGATCACCCCTTTGGCGGAAACGTCCGGATCGAGCGTCGTCAGGATCGTCGAGGCGTCTCGCTGCACGATGACACCCGCGTTAGGACCAAGCGCGATCTGCGCCGCGGCGTCCTCGACCCCTGCGTCCTCCAGTGCCTGCAGCGGATCGATGCCAGGGTCTTCCGCACCCGCCGCGGGGCGCAGGCGATCGAGCTTCAGACCACGGAGGTCGGTGCGGCGCCACTCCTCATCGGTGCGCCGGGGCATGGGCAGCGATTCATACAACTCCCAGGCCCGGAGACGAGCATCCTGACTCGCGCCAGTATCAACGACCGCCCGCGAGACGGCCTCGACACCCTCCCGCGAGAACCCTGTCTGTTGGGTGCGCAAATCGCTGATTTCAGCAACAGTACTCATGGATAGATGATCTCCAAATAGTGAGCGCGGAGGGCGGAGCGTACCAACGCTCCGCCCATCCCGGATGCCAATTACCCGACGGACCCTTCCATTTCGAGCTGGATGAGCCGGTTCAGCTCCACCGCGTACTCGAGCGGGAGCTCCTTCGCAATTGGCTCGATGAATCCGTTGACGATCATGCTCATGGCCTCGTCCTCGGAGAGGCCGCGGCTCATGAGGTAAAAGATCTGCTCTTCCGCCACCTTGGACACCGTGGCTTCATGGCCAATTGACGCGCGCTCCTCTTCGACCTCGATGTACGGGTAGGTATCGGTCTTGCTGGTCTCGTCCAGGAGGAGTGCGTCACAGACGACGTTGCTGCGGACCTCCTCAGCGCCCTTATAGACCTTCACCAAACCGCGGTAGGAGGAACGGCCAGTTCCCTTCGAGATCGACTTCGAGATGATCTGGGACGATGTCCGCGGCGCTACGTGGACGACCTTACCGCCCGCGTCCTGGTGCTGCCCGTCGCTGGCGAACGCAACCGAGAGAATCTCGCCCCGAGCCCCCTCTTCCATCAACCAGACGGCCGGGTACTTCATCGTCACTTTGGAGCCAAGGTTGCCGTCAACCCACTCCATGGTCGCGTTCTTGTACGCGGCGGCTCGTTTGGTGACGAGGTTGTAAACGTTCTTCGACCAGTTCTGGATCGTCGTGTAGCG
>JAHWJF010000162.1 GCA_019348515.1 Chloroflexota bacterium
CTACACCGAGGCCAATGTTGCTGCTAACGATAGGGATTATGGTCGTGGAGCCTGACCGTCAGGCCGCGACCTGCCAGATCTCATCATCTGATCAACAGCGGAGGGAGACTAGGGGTGTATTGTGTAGTCCTTTACGAGCTAGGCGATTCCTATATCCGCAATTTCACGCCGGAGCAACTGGCCTGCTCCTAGTCTCGCCGTCTTGCCGTCTTCGACTGATAGCCGATAGGCGATAGGCGTCTACCGCCGACTCCACCCCTCGACATTGCGGATCGCGAGTAGTGCATCGGCGATCGGATCGGCCGGGTTGTCCTGCTCGACGATCCACCACCGGGCGCCCGCCGCGGAAGCCGCCGGCAGGATCTCATCCCAGCGCAGGATTCCCTCGCCCGCGGGAAGATCGGTGCGTTCCGGACCCGCGGCCATATCCTTCAGGTGAAGAAGCGGCACACGCCCTTGCAGCTCGCCCAGCAGGCGGGCCGGATCGACCCCGGCGTGGGCGGCCCAGTAGACGTCGACCTCGATCCCGACCAGATCGGGGTCGGTCTCCTGGACCAGGATGTCGAACAGCGTGTCGCCATCGCCGTCCGGCAGCGGGACGAACTCGAAGTCATGGTGGTGATAGGCGACGCCGAGCCCGGCCTGCTTTGCCGTGGCGGCCCAGCGGTTGAGGTCGGCCGCCAGTGACCGCGCGAACGGTGCACCGCCTCGCCGCTCAACCGGCACAAACGGCACGACGGCGTACTCCCCGCCGAGGGCGATGATATCGGCCAGGGTCGCATCGAGCTGCCCCTCCCAGGCCGTGAGGGGCACGTGTGACCCGGAGACGCGCATCCCCAGTTCGTCGAGGAGCGCCCGCAGGTCGGGGATCGGCATGCCGCCGTACCCGGCGAACTCGACGGCGCGAGCACCGCCCTCGGCTAGCCGCCGGAGCGTGCCTGGAAAGTCGTCGCGCGCGGCCTCACGCACGGTATAGAGCTGAACGGCGACCGGGTTCTCCGGCGAAACGATCATTCACGTCCTCCTTTGGGCGATAAGGTCATAGGGTGATAGGGGCGGGTGGCGAATGTGGTTCTCTTCCTTGCCGTCTTGCCGTCTTGCCGTCTTGCCGTCTTGCCGTCTTGCCGTCTTGCCGTCTCACACTTGCAGACAGCGGGGCCAATCTCTAGAGTGCCTGCATCCGCCAATTGCGGGCGCATCATACCCCTCCGAGAAGGAGACGCTCATGCCCACCTGTCGCTCCATGAAGCGAGCAGGAGGCACTGACTCAATTTCAACGGCTACAGGAGCGTCGTATGCAAACAATGACCCACGAGGAGACTCGCGCTTTTCTCTTGTCAGGTACACGTACGGCCGCGCTAGCCACGGTCCGCGCTGACGGCCGACCCCACGTTGCGCCGGTCTGGTTCACGCTCGACGGCGACGATCTCCTCTTCAACACTGGCGAAGAAACGGTCAAGGGCACAAATCTCCGGCGCGATACTCGGGTGGCGCTCATGGTCGATGACGAGGAGCCACCTTTTGCCTTTGTCTCTATCGAAGGAAACGTGACGCTGTCCGACGATCTCGACGTGATGCGCTACTGGGCCACCCGGATCGCCGCCCGTTACATGGGGGATGACCAGGCCGATGCCTATGGCAAACGCAACGCCGTCCCTGGCGAGCTATTGGCGCGAGTGATGCCGACGAAGACCGTGGCGGTCAAAGGGGTGGCAGATTAGCGGGGATTGCTTCGCTGAGGGGGAAGGACGAGGGGAACGAGGGATCGAGAAGTAAGGGCCGGAAAGCCCCCTTCTCCTGTCTCCGACGGGCCGGGTGCCCGCGTAGCGGGTGGCGGGTTTGGGGGACGAGGGTAGGCTCCCGACTCCTCGACTACTCGACTACTCGACTCACGTCAACCGCGCACCCTTCTTCCATCGACCGCGCCGCGGCGAGGATGATCGACAGCACATGCGTGGCGTGCTCGGCGGTGAGGATCGGCGGTTCGGCCCCTTCCAGGACCGCGACGAAGTGCTCCGGTCCGGCCTGGATCTGGTGGGATATGCGGGATGAGCCGGGCGGTGCGGCTTGCGTCCAGCGCTCCATGCCATCAGGGCGCTCATCTCGCTGCCAAAGGTCGACGGGGGCGTCCGGTTCGTACCAGCTCTCCAGCGAGATGCTGATGGTGCCCGCATCGCCATGGATCTCCAGCGCCGGCGCCTTGGAGCGAGGCGTGGCGAACGACGAGAGCACCTGCGCGAAGCGGTTGTCGCCGAGGTCGAGGTGGATGAGGAGGTGATCCGGCGCCGTGACGTCGATTACCTGACCTTCGCGATCGGGAATCAGCACGTTGCGCCGGGGGATAGACACCCCCCCAAAGGCTTCGACCCGCCGCGCTGGACCCAGGAGCCCGGTGATGGCATGCAGAATGTAGACCCCAAGATCGAGCGCTGGACCGACCGAAGGACCATAGAAGACTGCCGGGTCACCTTTGTACTCGCGCCAGGCTGCGGGACCCATGCTCGCCATCTGCCCGGTCGCCAGCGTGGGGCGGCCGAGCCAGCCCGCATCGATTTGCGCTTTCAGCCAGCGAAAGCGATTCGTCGCCATCACCGCCGGCGCACAGAGCAGCGCCAGCCCCCGCTCGTGCGCCAGGTCGATCGCCGCCTGCGCGTCGGCCAGTGTTCCAGCCAGCGGTTTCTCGGAGAAGACATGCTTACCGGCCTGGAGCGACGCAACATTGGTCTCGTGGTGGAACGGCGCAGGGCTGAGATTCAGCACCGCCGCGACGTCGGAATCGGCGAGGAGGGCATCGAGCGTTGGGGCAACCGCCGGGCGCGGCAGTCCCAGTGCTTCGAGTTCGGCTGCCAGCCGCTCGGCCCGGGTCGGGTCGGGATCATAGACCGCCACGGCCGCGGCGCGTCCCGCCAGCGGCGCCAGGCCCGGCCCGTACGTGCGCAAGGCGACGTCGCCGCAGCCAATGATTCCCAACCCGATCCCGCGTTCAGACACGCTGGTCCTCCCCTGACGCCCATGCACAGTCCCGGCACGATAGCACGGCGGAAACGGCGAGACGGCAAGGACGAGCGAAGAAGATCCCTCGTCATCTCCCCCTTTCCCCTAAGCGAAGCGACTCCTCCCCATGAGCCGAAGGCGGCACCCCCTTCGTTCACCCCCTCCGTTTCCGCATCCAGACGCCGGGGCGGCCGGGTCCGTAGTAGTTGGGGTTTTCCGATTCATCCTCGTATCCCAGGCGCCGGTAGAGCGCTCGCGCGCCCGTGTTGCCTGTCTGCACCATGAGGGTCATGTCGCCCCCCGGTAGAGCGTCCTCCGCGGCGTACAGCAGGGCGGACCCGATTCCCTGCCGTCGCGCGGCCGGATCGACCGCCAGGTTGATGATCCGGCTGCCTTCCAGCACGCGGTCGCCGATCACGCAGCCAACGATCATTCCATTGCGTCGCGCGACGAGCAGACGCGTCCAGGGCAGCATCCAGAGGAACACCAGCGTGCCAAGGGGGTAGGCGAGCCGTGGGGGAAAAGCCCGCCGCTGCAAACTGGCGATGGCCGGCAGATCACGGGCCCGCGCCGGACCGATCTCGAGTTTCGCCGGTAAAGTACCCGGCGCGCCGGAATACGGGTCTGCCTGATGCGAATCAGGATGGGAACGGGTCTGGAACCCCACCATCTCTCACGTGCTCCCCCCGCTCCCGCAAGCGGCTCGACCGGCCGGGTGCCGGGTGCCATCTGGAGGTGAGGGCGAGCCAGGGGGGTGAGGGCTCGCTGTCACCGCGCCAGGCGATCATCCTGGCATGGTACAACCCCGCGATGCCTCCCTCTCTGACGCCTGGAGCCGTGGCTCATGTCTGACGACCACAGCATGAACGACAACCCGGATGTCGAGCCTGGTCCTCCACCAGAGCTCGCGGACTGGTGGGTCTGGGGCGTACGCAAGATCGCCGCGATCATCGCCGACTTGCTGCTCGCCGCGCGCGTCCTCCCGCTCCTCTTCGCCCTTCTGAAGGCCGGGATGTGGCTGTTTACCCGCGACCCCAACGAGCTGTGGGGAGCCGGCGCCGCCGTGACGGGATTTTTCGCGCTCTGGGCCCTGGGGCTGCTGTTGGGGCACTTTTCCGCGGAGCGGGATGCGCCCGATCCCGAGCGCTGGCTCATGCGTCAGCGTCGCGCCAAGAAACGCTGAGACCCTGGCCCGATTGGCGTGATCTCCTCGCCGTTACGAGCGTGGGCAGAGGACGGAGAAACCGGCAGGCGGAGACGCTACCGTGATCCCAACCCCGGGTTTCCTGCCGTCATCCGGCAGCCGGTTGCGGGGTATCGAAAACCGGTGCTGGGGTCATCTCCCAGGCCATGGCCGGCATGGCTGGCGTGAATCGCATCTCCCCGTCGGGCCCGATAATGATGAGGATCATGCCCTCGGCAAAGGTGTAGGACGTCGCCTCATCCAATGCCTGGACGAATGGTTCCTCCAGCGAGCCAGACGGGCACTCGGCAACGGTCGTCATGGTCACTGTGACGTCCAGCGCGCCGTTCGCGCCACTCCAGAACCCGGCGACCCAGTTGCAATCGGCGCGAATGTTGACGGTTTCATCCGGGAGGAAATGCACCGTGTAGCGCCCGGGCTCGATGCCGGTCTCGAGGCCGGGGAATGCCGTCAGTTGCCACGGGATCGGTGGGATCGCCGGAGCGGGGGCATCCTCAGGAATGTCCTGGGCGCTGGCGGAGGAGGCGGGCATCAGGCTGGCGGCGGCCAGCAGCACGGCAACCATGAGGATCAGAGAAGAGCGCATCGGGAAACCTCCAGCGAAACAGACATGCTCGGTGGGTACACCTGTCAGTTGAGACGTTTGACGAGGATATCAGGTTACGTCCGCGGCGATTCTCTCTCGAATGCGGGCCGATGTCTCCCGCGCAATCATTCCAATCGCGTGTGGCCGGTCTCTCAACCCCGACCAGTGAGATCGAGCCGGGCGACGATCTCCCCCGCCATGATCTCGCCCGTCGGCACGAACCCCACCCGCGCGTAAAGTCGCTCGGCGACGTCGTTGCCGGGATCGTAGCCAAGGAAAATCTCCTTGCAGCCATTACGCTCAACCATGAGTTCGATCAGTTCTGGTAGAGCGGCCGTCCCGTAGTCCTTCCCCTGGTGAGCCGCATCGATCATGTAGCGCATGATCCACCAGCGCCCGGTTCGTCCGTCACATCCGAACTGAGCGAAGCCGACGAGTGCATCGTCGGCATAGATGGCCAGCGGCGTCCACGTCGGCTCAAGGGAGGCTTCGGCGATGGAATAGAGGTTCGCCGCGACGAAGTCCTCCTGCCCGGGCGCGACCTTCATCTCGATAACATGGGTGAAGTTATCGTGCGTCACCGGGCGAAAAGTGATGTCCATCTCGTTGCCTGATTCTGTAAGTCGCGAGTCGTGAGTCGGTAAGTCAGTGAATCGGTGAGGGCGAATCTCGTTATCCGTCCTTCCCCCATCACCCTACTCCCTAACACCCTCGTCCGGTCCTACTCGAAGGCGATCACGCTGCGCGCGACCTCGCCCCGCCGCATGGCGTCGAAGCCGTCGTTGATCTGGTCCAGACCGATGCGCGCCGACACCAGCTCATCCAGCTTCAACCGTCCGCTCAGATAGAGGTCGACGTAGCGGGGCATGTCGACGCGGAAGCGGTTCGAGCCCATGTTCGACCCCTGGATCTTCTTCTCATCCAGGAACTCGGATCCGGGCAGCTCGATGCGCTCCCCCTCCGGGATCATGCCGATGATCGTTGCCGTACCACCCTTGCGCAGCATCGCGAACGATTGCTCCGCCGTGGTCTTCAGGCCGATCGCCTCGAAGGAGAACTCGACCCCGCCGCCGGTGATATCCCGCACCTGCTCCACCGGATCGCCGGCCGTGGCGTCGACCATGTCGGTTGCGCCGAACGTCCGGGCCAACTCCAGCTTCCAGGGATTCGTGTCGACGGCAATCACCCGCCCCGCCCCGGCGATGACGGCCCCCTGCACCGAGTTGAGCCCCACGCCGCCGCAGCCGATGACGGCTACGGTGCTGCCCGGGGTCACTCTGGCGGTGTTGAAGACCGCGCCGAGACCCGTTGTCACCGCGCAGCCGATCAGCGCCGCCCGGTCCAGTGGCATCTCCTCACGGATCTTCACCAGCGTGTTCTCGTGGACGAGCATCATCTCGGCGAACGCCGACAGGCGTAGGAACTGGTGGATTGGGACGCCATCCCGTGAAAGACGCGGTGGTTGATCGTCCCCTCGCGCCAGCCCCTGCCGGTCGCAGAGGACCGGCCGCCCGGAGAGACAGTATTCGCAGTGTCCGCAGAAGATCGAGAGGCAGCCGATGACGTGGTCGCCCGGTTGGACATGGGTGACGTCGTCGCCGACCGCCTCGACGACCCCGGCGGCCTCGTGGCCCGGCACCGTTGGAGTGTCGTGGGCGTACTTGCCTTCCATGAAATGGAGATCACTGTGGCAGAGCCCGGCGGCGACGGTGCGCACCAGCACCTCGCGCCGCCCTGGCCGATCAACCTGGATCTCGGAGACCTCCAGCGCGGAGGGGATCTGGGGAAGAACGGCGGCGCGCATCGGTTTCTGCTCCGGTCACACGAACAGCGGACGAGACGAGCCGGCGCTCGGATCGGAACGCCGGCGACGGTCATTCTCGCCGAGTGGCGCGCCGCGTGCCGCAAGTCCCCTCACCGATGAAGTACCATCGGGCTCACCGAGACATCTTGACAGTCATAGTCAAAGAAGGCCGGGGCTCGGGTCGGGGAGCGGCGTGGCAGAAACCGGGAACCAGAAGCAGAAGCACATCTTCGTCATTAACGACACGGTCGCCATCCTGGAGCTGTTCACCGCGCTGCTCGAGGACGAGGGCTACCGTGTCACCACCGATATGTTCTCGATCGAGATGATCGAGCTGCTTGGCCGCGTCAAAGCGGACCGGCCGGACCTCCTGGTGCTCGATTTCGTCATCCAGGACGAGGGCAAGGGCTGGCAGTTCCTGCAAGGACTCAAGATGGACCCCGATACCCGCGATATCCCAGTCATCGTCTGCACCGCTGCCGCCAAGCTGGTCGAGGAGTTGCAACCGCACCTGGACACCATGGGGGTCGCCGTCGTCCTCAAACCGTTCGACATCGACCACCTGCTCGCTCAGATCACTAAGCAGTGGGCGTTGCAGGATTGTGATTCACCCATGACGAGACGACGTAGACCGGAGCGTTAGCCTCCAGCGTCGTGCTCGGCCATCGCAGGCCACCATAGCTCCTGATACTGAACTGTGGGCTTCACCGGCCACGTTCGGCGGTTCTCCTCACGCGGACGATTGATGGCTCCAGACAGGCGCCTGCGATCGTGTCGCCTAGTGGGCCAACCGTACAGCAGGTGCGGCAATTGGCGTGAACTGTGACATCCGCTGCCTCTTCAGACCTCCTCGCCAATGATCGCGTTGGCTCAGGCGTCTAGGTGACTACCAAGCAGCATCGGCGTGCCGCAGGGAGGTAGGGGAAGCGCGACGA
>JAHWJF010000510.1 GCA_019348515.1 Chloroflexota bacterium
ATACGGGTCCGCGCAGCTGTAAAGGCTGTAATCCGGGTGTGAGAGGCGGTAGATGGCGTAGAACGCCGCATCCTTGACCTCTTGCGGTTTGTTCAAGGGAATGGAGAAGGTGCGGGAGAACGCTAAAGTCGCACGCCGCACGATTTCCCCGTCGATATCCCAGCCTGGCATTACCGTGTCGTTGACGTCGCGTCCAACTGGCACGTTGGCGCGGGCGCTGAACTCGCGCAGGTCGATCCACCACGGGGTCATGGCGACGATGCCCTGCTGCCAGTTGCCAATGATCTGATCACCACCGAAGTTCTCGGTACCGGGCGGGGCCCACTGCTTCTGCTCCATCCAGATTTCCAGGGCCTGCACCGCTTCCGGCGTGTTAATCATCGGTTCCATATCTTCACTGAAGTACTTGACGCCAAGTGGCGCCGCGATGTCGAGCCAGAACGCAAAACCAAAGGGACGCGCGCCTTGGAGTTGCGTGCCGAAGATGCCTTCGTCCCTGAGCTCCTCAGTGAAGAACTGCGCCGTGCGGTTGTACTGCTCCCACGTCTCGGGCACGATCAGCGGGGAGTTGAATCGCTGCTCGAATCTGTTCTGAAGATCCTCGTCATTGAAGAGCGACGGCCGGTAGTGGAAGACGTGGACGTCGCCGTCGCACATCAACCCGTAGGTCTCACCGGCAGTCTTCGTGTAGAACTCTCGGTAGGCTGGCATGACGCCCGCGAGGTACTCGTCCACGCCCTGGTACTGCTCGAGGTAGCGGTCGAGCGGTTCAATCTGGCCGGTTGCAACGAAATCGCCGAAGTAGACCGAGGAGTAGGACATCAGATCGTAGGGAAGCTCACCCCCGCCGATCAGGTCTGGCATGAGCGATTCGATCTCGGTGTAGCTGGGGAAGAGGACCGTATCGCCGAACGCGAGACCGGACTCTGCGTTGAGATCGTCGCCATACCACTCGAACAGGGGGCCGAGAAACTCGTCCGCGGTCGGCGTTAGGGTCGTCCCCTCGAACCGAGGTTCACCCAGCGGGACGGGTAGTTGCCCGCTCTCCTGGGCCGCCACCGGTCGGTATGCGGGGATCCCAACCAGTGGGGTGGCGAACGCGCCACCCGCCGCGGCTCCGGCCCCCTTGATCAGATTTCGTCTGGAAACCGACTTTCGCATCGCCTTCATAATGTTTCCTCCTGGCATCGCTGCCGACATTGATCATGGTTCACGGCATCCGCTTCGTCGCGTCGCCCTTAGCCTCCCCAGCCTCCTTTCGCGGAACCCTCGTCAATCAAGAACCTGTCACCTGATCTTGACTGCCCCGCCTACGGGGATACCCGGATCGGGGTCGTAATAGAGAGATGGTGCTCGATCTGGCGGCCGATCGTATCGCCGTCGACAGTGGCGTGCTGCAGAAAGCGCGGCGCAGCGCAGTCGCCAATTCGGTACACCGGAAGCCGCCCCTCCAACGTCCAGAAGAACCGATCGTTTGAGCGACGCCCGATGACCAGGACGACCGTGTCGACATCATCGATGATCTGTTCGTCTCCGCTGTGAACGTCCACGAGCGTAACCTCACGCCCCGAAATGGCCTTGACGTCGGTGTTGGGCGTGATCTGCATTCCGCGAGCACGAACGCGTTGCGAAAAGAGCGCGGCGTTGCTTGGCTCGAGGTCAACACCGGCGAACGGCAGGGGAGTGATGAAGTCGACCGTATGGCCTCGCTCGAGGAGGTATTCCGCGGTCCCACACGATTCCCAGTGCCCATTGCGGTCGAGCACCACGACCCGGGGGCCAATGACAGTCTGCCCGCCGAGTACGTCGTCGACGGAGATCACGTTCTCCTGATCGAGACCCGGGACCAGGCCGCCCATCGAGGCTAGGAGCCCCTCCGTCGCGATCGGTTCGTTGACGCCATCAGGGGTCGCCCGCCCGGGCAAATAGGGGCGCGAGCCCGTCGCGACGACAACCGCATCGGGTTGGAGCAACATAATCTGCTCCGGAGTTGCCTCGACACCAAGCCGGAGATCGACACCGAGTTTGCGAACCTGGGTGATCAGGTAGCTCGTTGCATCGGCGATCTCACTATGCAACGGCTGCCGAGCCGCGAGATTGATGAGACCTCCCAGCTCGGGCTGTCG
>JAHWJF010000163.1 GCA_019348515.1 Chloroflexota bacterium
AGGGAACGCCTTCAGAGCGCCGACGACTGCCTTCGTGAAGAAGGACATATAACCGAGGTTGACGCCGTGCCTCTGCTTGAAGTCTTCCTTGCGCCGCGCCCGCAGGTCCATCACCTCTCTCATGTCGACCTCGTTGAAGGTCGTGAGCATCGCGGCCGTCTGCTGCGCCTCGACCAGCCGGTTGGCAATGGTCTGGCGGCGGCGGGAGAAACGCTTGCGCTCCTCGCGGCCATCGGCCGAGGTAGTCGCGGCTGTCGACTGCGCCGGCGCGGGACCCGCACTTGTCGCCGGTGTCGGTGTCGTCGCGGGTGGTGCGTCGGGAGCGTGGGGCTGGGTTGGGATCGCCGTCGCGGGAGCGGGCGGAGGAGCCGCCTGCACCGCCTGTCGCGCGGCGACGAGGAGGACGTCCTCACGCGTGACGCGGCCGCCGGGTCCCGTGCCGGTCACGGTGTTGAGATCGACGTGGTGCTCTTCCGCAAGACGGCGTACGGCGGGCGCGGCGCGGCCACTCCCCGTGCCATCGGCGTCCTCCTCAGGGGTCGCTGGCGTCGTTACCGCCGCCGGCGCGGTGGGTGCTGGAGGAGGCGCGACAGCCTCGATTGGGGGAGCCGTGGGGGTCTCTGTCGAGGCTGGCGCGGGGGGAGACGCGGCCTCCGCAGTCGCCGCCGCGGGTGCTGGAGCCGACGCGCCGTTGCTCCCGCTAACGAGCCCCAGCACCTCGCCAACGGTGACCACCTCGCCCTCGCGCCGCTCAATGCGCGACAGGACCCCGTCATCCTCGGCGGTAACGTCCAGGTTGACCTTGTCAGTCTCCAACTCGACAAGGCTCTCTCCCCGGTTGACCGGGTCACCTTCTTGCTTCAACCAGGTGCCGACTACCGCATCGACCAGCGATTCCCCGAGAGGTGGAACCCGAATCTCGACCGCCATGCCGCGTACTCCGCTTCCGTCCGCGCCCGATTCGGGCCGGCTCCTCTACCGCTGGCCCGCGCTCGCGCGAGTCGCTTTTGTCCGAGCGCCGTTGCGGGCCGCCCCGTTGGTCTTCGCACCCCGGCCGCCCCCATTCGCCGCCACCGAGGTCGCCGGGGCATCCACCAGCGCGGACTGGATGATGCGCGCTTGCTCGACTCCGTGCCGGTCGAGTGATCCTTCCGCGGGAGACGCACGCTCGGGGCGGCCGGCGTAGCGCAGCGGCAACGGGCGCTCAATCCCACTCACGTGCAGCTGCTCCTGGAGAAGCTCGCGCAGGCGCGGATCGACGTAGGTCCAGGCCCCCATGTTGCGCGGCTCTTCCTGCGCCCAGACAATCTCTCGCAGGTTCGGGTAGCGGGCAATGACGCGGGTAATCTCCTCGGCTGGGAACGGCGCTAGCTGCTCGATGCGGGCGACCGCTACATCGGTGACGTCGAGTCGTTGCGGGGCGCTGTCCAATTCGACGGCGAGCTTGCCCGAACAGAGGACCAGGCGTGTCACGGCCTCCGACGATTCGGCCAGGCGAGGATCGTCGAGTACCGGCTGGAACGTGCCCTCGGCAAACTGATCGAGCGTCGACGCGGCCGCGGGGTTACGCAGCAGACTCTTGGGAGTCATCACGACCAGCGGCCGTCGGTCGGAGGTAAGGGACTTCGCCTGCCGCCGCAAAAGGTGGAAATACTGCGCGGAGGTCGTTGGGTTGGCGACGACCAAGTTCCCCTCGGCGAAGAGCTGCAGAAAGCGCTCCAGCCGGGCGGAGGAGTGCTCCGGCCCCTGGCCTTCATAGCCGTGCGGCAGGAGAAGAACGAGCGCCGGCTCCTGCTGCCACTTAGCGCGCGCCGCGACCAGGAACTGGTCGATGATCACCTGGGCGCCGTTGACGAAATCGCCGAACTGGGCTTCCCAGAGAACCAGAGCCTCGGGTGCGTGGACGGTGTAGCCATACTCGAAGCCGACCGCCGCATTCTCGGACAGCGGGCTGTTGTAGACGGCGAAAGACGCCTTGGCTTCCGGCAACGTCTGCAAGGGAATCCAGCGCTTTCCGGTCGTAGCGTCATGAAGCACCAGATGGCGCTGGGAGAAGGTGCCCCGCTCCGAGTCCTGTCCGGTCAGCCGGATGGGAGTGCCATCAGCCAGGATCGAGGCGAAGGCTAGTGTCTCGGCGTGCGCCCAATCGAGCTTTCCCTCGCCGCCGGCTTCAGTCAGCACCGCTGCCCGCCGCTCCCACTGCCGCCGTAGCTTGGGGCTGAGCTGCATCCCCTCTGGCAGCGCATGAATGGCGGTGTCGTAGGCGCGCAGTTGGTCCGCCGGGACGCTCGTGTCAACGGTCGCGGTAAGGTCGTGCTTTCCGTTTTCGGCGAAGGGAGCTGGGGTGCTGCCGGAGTCGACCACCTGCTTCCGGGTCGTAGCGAGCTCGTCGAGCGTCGCCTGCAGCATCCCGGTCGCTTCCTCGGCGGTGACCGTGCCCTCCGCGATCAAGCTCTCGGCAAAGCGCTGGCGCACCGTCGGGTGTTGCGTCACCGTGGCGTACATACGCGGCTGGGTGAAGGCCGGCTCATCCCCTTCGTTGTGACCCCAACGGCGGTAGCCGACGAGATCGATCAGGAAATCCTTGCCGAACCGCTGGCGGTAAGCGGTGGCCAGGCGCGCCGCGCAGATGCAGGAGGCCGGATCGTCAGCGTTGACGTGCACCACCGGAATCTCAAACCCCTTGGCGAGGTCGCCAGCATAAAGCGTCGTCCGGGAGTCACGGATATCGGTGGTGAACCCAATCTGGTTGTTGACGATGACGTGGATGGTGCCGCCGGTGGAGTAGCCGGGAAGCCCGGAAAAATTGAGGGTTTCGGCCACGATACCCTGCCCGGGGAATGCCGCATCGCCGTGGAGGAGGATCGCCATTGCGCGATTGCGATCGTGCGGCGGTGCCCCAGGTTGGCTCCGTTGGTCCTGGGAAGCGCGTGCCATCCCCTCTACCACGGGATTGACGAACTCGAGGTGGCTCGGGTTCGGGGCGAGCACGAGCGGCACCTCGATCGTTTCTCCGTCCCCGGTCTCTGCCCGCCGCGCCCCGAGGTGATACTTCACGTCCCCGGTCACGCCGTCATCACTCGAGGATTCAGACGGCGCTGTGCTGCGCGCCATGCTCCCTTCGAAGGCGGCGATGATCGCGGCGTAGGGCTTACCGAGGATATGCGTCAGGACATTGAGACGGCCGCGGTGGGCCATGCCGAGCACGACCTCCCGCACTCCGCCGAGGGCGGCATCACGGATGATGGTGTCGAGCATCGGCACCAGGGAATCGGTACCTTCGATCGAGAAGCGCTTCTGGCCGAGATATGTCTGGTGCAGGAAGCGCTCAAACGCTTCGACCTCGGTCAGCCGCTCGAGCAGCGCTTTCTTGGTCTCGGGGGAGAGGTTCGCGGTGTACTGACCACTCTCGACTGCCTCACGCAGCCAGGCGCGTTCTTCGGCGATCTGGACCTGGTCAAAGTCATAACCGACACCACCGCTGTAGATCCGGCGCAGGGCGTCAATCGCCTCTTTGGCATTTGTCGCATCTGGACTCGCCGGCCAGGGGACCGCTTCGACTGGCAGCGTGGCAAGCTGCGCATCGGTGAGCCCGTAAAAGGTTGGGTGGAGCTCGGGTGCGCCATGCGGCGGCGTACCGAGGGGATCGAGCTGGATGTCGAGATGACCATAGTCGCGAATCGCCTGCGCCAGTGCGGCCGCACCGACAACGGCGGAGACATCATAGATCGGCCCGGTCGGCGCCGAGGTCGCGACCGGTGGGGCTCCCGAGCTTGGCCGCGCTGCCGCAAGCACCTCGATCTCGTCCGGATCCACATGCTCGAACGTCGCTCTCGTATCGGGATCGACGCTGCTGGGGTCTTGCAGATAGCGGTCGTAGAGGTCGAGAACATAGCCGGCGTTCGGGCCATGGAACGCGCTTAAGCTACTCATGATCTATCCACTCAATTCGCCCGGACCAGACGCTCCGGGGTGGCTCGAGGCCGGCGCCACCCGGAGCCCGCCTCACCCTGTCGTCTGACTATTATGGCACGAGGTGTCCATGAGGAAGACGTTCGCGAGATGCGTGCCACGCCCTTGTGCTCCCGATTTCACGAATCCAAACAGTCAGCCGCCGGAGGTGGAGCCCTGGGGATGATGGCCGCCCCGGTTGGCTCTCTGATCAGCAATCAAGCGGCATCACCCAGGGCCACCCCTTCACCGACACAAACACGCGAACCGGCTTCCTGCTGGCGATCAACTCCCTCGATCGCGTGGGCTTCGTGCTGCGGCCGGAGCTGTCTCCGGTAGATGTCGTTTCCTTCTGCCGACACGTCTCGGTCGGTCAGGTATGCGATCGGAAAACGATCGCCAAGGCGCTACAGGGGTGGACCAAACCACGCCGACAATCCCCAGCACCCTGAGCGCTGTGGCTCGTCTTTCGGCCACCGCGCGTTGCAGGATGACAAACAGATCAAAAGAGATCCGCCGCAGATTCGGGAGACGCTTTGACCGAAACCTGTATTGGTTATTCGGTGCTCGCTCAGCCGCCTATCCCGGCGTAGGCCAACATGACCGTCAGGGCGCGGTACCAGCGATCCGCCAGTGCGACGATGGTGCCGGAGAAGACGATGCCGCCGAGGAGCGAGGCCACCGCCATCGCGCCGATACCGACGTTGAGCAGCCCGGTCTTGGCCGGCCGCAGCTCGCGTTCTGACGGGTTGAAGTACATCGCCGCCACGACGCGCAGGTAATAGAACGCGCTCACGGCTGAGAGGACGACGATGGCCAGGGCAAGGATCAAGCCGATCTGACCGATCTCGATCGCCGCGACGATCACCTGGTACTTGGCGTAGAAGCCGATCGTCGGCGGAATACCCATCAGGGAGATGAGGAAGACGGTCAGCGCCGCTGCCGCCAGCGGCTCTCTCGCGCCTAGCCCGTTGTAGTCGTCCAGCTCCATACCCCGCCCTCGATGCTGCACCCAGGTCACCACCGCGAACGCGCCGATATTCATCACCGCGTAGGCGAGCAGGTAGATCAGCAGGCTGGTAACGCCATTGTCACCGGTCGTCGGGGTGGCGCCCGGGGCCAGGAACCCGCCGGTCGAACGATAGGCGGCAAGACCAACCATCATGTAGCCGGTGTGGGCGATCGAGGAGTAGGCCAGCATCCGCTTCACATTGCGCTGCGAAATAGCCACGATATTCCCGAAGGCCATCGTCACCAGCGCCAGCACGGCGATGATATTCACCCAGTCGTCACGGAGTGGGCCGAGCGCCTGCACCAGGATACGGATGGTCGCGGCGAACGCGGCCACCTTCGGTACCACCGACATGAACGCGGTCACCGGCGTCGCCGCGCCGTCGTAGGCATCAGGCGTCCAGAAGTGAAAGGGCACGGCGGCCATCTTGAAGCCGAGTCCGACGATCACCAGCAGCAACGCCAGTACGAGCGCGGGATCAAGGAAGGTCTCCCCGGTGACGCTGTTCTGCAGGGCGAAGGCGATGCCGTCAAGGTTGGTGGTGCCGGTCAACCCATAGACCCAGGCCATGCCGTAGACCAGGATCGCGGAGGCGAAGATGCCGAGCAGGAAGTACTTCATGCCGCCTTCGAGGGCGGTCAGTCGCCGCTTGGCGAACGCGGTGAGGATGTACGTGGCCAGCGACGAAAGCTCGATGCCGACGAAGATCATCACCAGATCGCCGGCGGTGCCGACGAGCATCGCGCCGAGGATGGCGAAAGCCAGCAGCACGTAGAACTCGCCGATCGGGAGATGCCCTTCGAGCTGGTCGACATAGGACGCCGCGGTGCAGACACTGAGCAGCGCCGAGATGAGGATCACCAGCGACAGGAATACCGAGAGCCCGTCCGCCCGGAATGACCACCAGAAGGTCGCCTCGTTCCGACCATCCTGGGTCCACAGTGCAGCCGCGGCCAGGCCATACCCCACCAATGAGACACCGGTCAGCAGACCGAAGTGGTGGCGGCGCGGCACGAATGCGTCCAGCCCCATGAGCAATAACGCCAGCCCGAAGACGATGAGCTGCGGGTACGTGAGGCTCCAGTCTGGCGACGGCAAGCCTCGGAGCAAATCAACGAGCATCAGTATTCTCCGAAGGGGGGAAAGGGAGGGACGCTGCGCCCCCTCTCCATCACGGCGTCACCAACGCCAGAATCCGCTGCAGCGCCGGCTCGACGATGGTCAGCACCGCCTGCGGGTAGACCCCGAGGTAGATCGTCAACGCCGCCAGAGGCAGGAGCGTCAGCACTTCCTTCATCGAGAGATCGGGCCAGACCTGCCGCTCTTCTCCCGGCACGTCGCTCACCGCCCCGGCGTGCCAGCCATGCTCATGGTCATAATCATGAACGTCATGGATGACCGGAGCTTCCGAAGGATTTGGGGCATCCGGCGAGTGCTCCTGCGAGCCACCCGAGATCCGCGGCACCATCTCCGGAGTGAGCTGCCCATGTCCTCCGGCGTGGCCGTGACCACCGTGCGCGGATGCCGCCAGCAACGCCGCCTCGGTTGGGGTGAGCGCCCCATCGTGCGGGTCGGGCATGACCCCCTTCGGCCGTCCCCAGACCACCCGCTGCGTCATCCACATCATGTACCAGGCAGCGAAGATGACGACCGCGAACGTGGGCGCGGCTATCCAGGGGCTGTAGTTCCACGCCCCAAGCGCCACCAGGAACTCTCCGGGAAACCCGGAGAGACCGGGTAACCCGATCGAGGCCAGCATGAAGAGGACGAAGAACCCCGACCACATCGGCAGTACCGCGGCCAGACCACTAAAATTGGCGATCAGCCGGGTGTGCGCTCTCTCGTAGACGACGCCGACGAGCAGGAAGAGCGCGCCGGTGTTGAACCCGTGGGCGAGCATCACCAGCATCGCCCCATCCAGCCCCTGAATGTTGAGCACGAAGATACCCAGCGTTACGAACGCCATGTGACTGACCGATGAGTAGGCGATCAGCTTCTTCATGTCGGGTTGGACGAGGGCGACGAGCGCGCCGTAGAGGATGGCGATCACCGACAACCCGATCACCCAGGGCTGCCAGAAGAGGGTTCCCTCCGGGAAGAGTGGCAGGTTGAAGCGAAGGAAGCCGTAACCGCCCATCTTCAGCATCACCGCGGCCAGGATCACCGACGCCGCGGTCGGCGCCTCGACGTGCGCGTCCGGCAGCCAGGTGTGGAATGGGAAGAGGGGCACTTTCACCGCGAAGGCGATGAAGAAGGTCAAGAAAACCAGGATCTGGAAGGTGCGCCCGTACTCGCCCTGAGACAGTTGCAAGACATCGAGGGTGAGGATGCCGGTCTGCTGATAAAAGGCCCAGTACGTGGCGACGATACCGACCAGCATCAGCAACGAGCCGAAGAGGGTGTAGAGGAAGAATTTCACCGAGGCATAGACCCGGTTCGTACTGCCCCAGATGCCGATCAGGAGCGCCATCGGGATCAGCATCAATTCCCAGAAGATATAGAAGAGGA
>JAHWJF010000164.1 GCA_019348515.1 Chloroflexota bacterium
AAGCTTAACCGACGCCCGCCAAGCCCCCGTTCGACGTCGGTCAGTGCACGGGTCAGGATCTTGTCAATGTCCGCGTCCGACAGCGCTTCAATAACTACAACCCGGGCTCGCGACAAGAGAGGCGCATTAACCTCGAAGGATGGGTTCTCTGTTGTCGCGCCGATGAGGATGACCGTACCTTCCTCGACATGGGGCAAGATGGCGTCTTGTTGCGCCTGGTTGAACCGATGGATCTCGTCAATGAACAAGATGGTCCGTTGGCCGTGCATGCCGAGACGATCGGCAGCTTCGCGGACGATTGTTCGCAGCTCCGCAACTCCCGAAGAAACCGCGCTGATAGCCACGAAGTGGGCTTGCGTTTCGTTGGCGATGAGCCTGGCGATCGTCGTTTTACCCGAGCCAGGCGGGCCCCAGAGCACGAGCGAGATGAGCTCATCTCGCTCGATCGCCTGGCGCAGCAACGTGCCTTCACCGATAACCTCGTCGTGACCGACAATTTCGGCGAGGGTGCGCGGCCGGATTCGTGCCGAGAGCGGTGCCGCTTGCTCGAGCGTCGCGCGGCGATTCGCTTCAAACAGATCCACAGCGTCCCCGTGGCAGGAGCGGCATCATTCAGGTCGCGTCAGCAATCTGCGCCTCCAGGCGGGTGAGCAGCTCTTCGACCTCACTTCGCGAATCGAGTCCCAGCTCATTGAGGCCCTCGAGAACCTCGGTCGCTAAATCGAGGCGAAGAAGGATCTCGTGAACGGAGAGCCTAGCATCCCCAGATTCGTCGGCGATTTTTTCCGATTGACTCACGCTGTTACCGCCAACACGAGAAACGCTGCTGCTGGGACGACCCCGTATTCGATGGCGTCGCGAACTCGAAAGTCACCCCGATCGAGAGCCGTCTGCATGATTCCCACCGCGCAATAGAAAACGACGAAGAGTACGGCGCCGCCTGTCCAGCCGTGCGTTGGCCACCACATCAGTGGAGCGACCGCGGCGGCGACCGCGCCCCCGGCCAGGAGTGCGAGCGTCAACTTCCTCGCTTCGGTGACCGGCGACCGATCGAGAGCCTCGGCGGTGAGCAGGGCGGCAACGGCTCCCGCCAGAATCGCCGTTGTCGGTGTCGCAAGCTTGTTGAGATAAATCGCGCTCAGCGCGAGAAATCCGACAGAGTGGATGACGAGAGCCTGGATGGTGGTCGCCGTCTGATGAGCCGCGTCGTCAGCGTCATCAAGCAGGTCGCGCGAGAGTAATGAGCCGGCATTCCCGAAGAACGCGATTAATGGCCCGGCGATGATCATCGTGGTGTTGTGAAAGGTCGCGACGAGGATGGCAGCGGTCACGGTGGAGACGACCGGCACGATCCAGGCCGTAGGTGTGGAGTTCGGGTTGGGGTATCCACCCGCGTCATTTCTTGCAGCACTGCGATCCGCAAACACCGCGCCAATGCCCGCGCCAACGGTTGCCACCGTGGCCACAGCCCAGAAGAGTGCGTTCGTTGTCTGAGCCAACGGCAGAGGGTTTGTTGTGGGACTTCCGGTCGCATAGATGGCGAGTACGAAAACGATCGCGGAGATTGCGATGCTGATGACAAGCCCGAGACCGGAACCCGGTTGGTTCGTCGATTGCGGACCGGGAGCGGGCGGTCCCATGTCCGGCCGAACGGGAGCCGAGTTCGGGGTGCGAGGGATCTCCGCGGCGGGCAAATCATCCTCGTGGACGTCGTTATCGACAGCCGCGAAGTCCCGCTCGGCATCGACAAGATTCGGTGACCGGTTTTCCAGTTCCGCCGCTTCGTGGGATAGCCGACGCCCAGATCCGGGTTTCATACGGTGCGATCCGACAGGCCAGTTTTTCGCGCGTCTGGGGTCATCGGCTGATCATAACCCCCGCGCGCCCCTTGGCCCGGCAATCTGTAGTAGTTCCGAGCGCCTCGGCGATGGTGGCTGCGGAAATTGCGCCTTCTCGCAGAATCACGGGCGTCGCTCCTGTAGCAAGAACCACTGTCGATGGGATCCCCGTCGAGACCCGACCACCGTCGACGACGAGAATCGGCGGCGAAGCATAGAGCGCGGCCGCCTCCCGGGCCTCGAGGGCCGGTGGCTTCCCTGATTCATTGGCAGACGTGACCGCCAGCGCCCCTCCTGTCGCCCCGATGATGGCACATGCCAGCGGGTGATCCGGGACGCGGACAGCAACCGTTCGTGGGCCATCACTCGCTACTGACGTAATATGTGATGGAAGGTGGGAAAGCGCGGGCAGAACAAGGGTGAGCGCTCCGGGCCAAAAGCACAACGCGAGACGCTTTGCGAGTTGCGATAACCCGGTGGACACCTGGTGCACGTGCGAGGGGTCACTGAGCAGAACGGGAATAGCCTTCTCGCTGGGCCGCTTCTTGAGGGCGTATAGGCGGGAGAGGGCATCCGGTCTGTCGACCGCCGCGGCGAGACCATAGACCGTGTCAGTCGGAATGACAACAACCTGACCCGCGCGGAGCGCTTCGGACGCTTGCCGGATCAGGTGCGACTCTGTCGCTGGGGCGGAAGCGCCAGGAAAATCGGGCTGTCTGCCGGCGGGCATCACAGAGCTGCCTTGATCTGCTCCGCGACGGCGCGGCTGATACCGGGTACGGCAAGAAGCTCTTCGGCCGCTGCATCCTGGATGCCTTTCAGGGACCCGAAGCGCCGAAGCAACGCCTGCTTCCGCTTCGGGCCAACTCCCGGAATCTCGTCGAGTCGCGACTGAAACGTCGCTTTGCTCCGTTTCTGGCGGTGGAATGAAACGGCAAATCGGTGTGCCTCGTCACGAACGCGTTGGACGAGGAACAGGGCCTGAGAATCCCTCGGCAGGACGATGGGCGCCGGGTTGTCAGGCACAAAGAGTTCTTCGTTCTCTTTTGCCAGGGCAACGATCGGCTGCTCCGTCCAGCCAGAGTCATGCAAGCCAGCGAGGGAAGCACTGAGTTGGCCCTTGCCGCCATCGACAATCACGAGATCCGGGATCACGGACCATTTCCCATCCGGTCCATCTTCAGCGTCCGCGACGCGGCGGAACCGTCGTGAGATGACCTCGCGCATCATCGCGAAATCGTTGCTTCCCTCGACCGTCTTGATCGAAAAGCGGCGATACTCCTTTTTCGCCGGTCGCCCATCCTGGAACACGATCATGCTTGCCACGGGATTTGTGCCGTGCAGGTTCGAGATGTCGAAGCACTCGATGCGGCGAGGTAGGCGCGGGAGGTCGAGCGTTGCCGCAAGTTCCGTCATCGCCGCGGTCATACGTTGTTCGTCCGAGAGAAACTTCAATCGGCTCTGCTCGAGATTCTCTTCGGCACTCTTCGCTACCATCGCCACGAGATCCCGTTTGCGACCGCGCCTGGGCACCGCAATCTCGACCGACCCGCCGCGACGTTCTGTGAGCCAGCTGGCAAGGAGATCCCGCTCACCTTCTGGGAGATCGTGTCCGAGCAACAGCGCTGACGGGACAACGGCCGCATCTCCGTAGAACTGGCTAATGAAGCTGGACAGGATCTGACCCGGTGCGTCTTCGATACGGGCCTGCATGGGAAAGAATTCGGAGCCGAGCAGTCGACCGCCGCGAAGGAAACCGACCTGGACGCCAGCATCGCCACCTTCGCCTTGGGCCACGGCAATCACGTCGGCGTTGTCCTGATTTGGGCTGACAATCTTCTGACGCTCTAGCACGTGTTTGATGGCGCCGATGCGGTCGCGCAACTCGCCAGCGCGTTCAAAATTCCAGGCGTCCGCTGCCTGGGACATCTCCTCTTCAAGTGATCGGAGGATCTCGTCCGCCTGACCGTTGAGAAACAATGCGGCCGAGTCGACGGCCTGCATATAGGTTGGCCGGTCGACTTGGGCGATACACGGAGCCGTGCACTGATGAAGGTGGTAGTAGAGACAGACCTCCTCGTTGCCGGTGATGCGCTTGTCGCACTTCCGGTAGGGAAACAATCGATTGAGGAGATTGAGGGTGCGATAGGCTGAGCCCGCCGAGGTATAGGGCCCAAAATAACGCCCCCCGTCGTCGACGATGCGCCGGGTGGATATGATCCGCGGCCACTCTTCGTTGGTGATCTTCAAGTACGGGTACGTCTTGCTGTCTTTGAGCATGACGTTGTATCGCGGCTGGTAGCGCTTGATCAGTTCGTTTTCGAGGATGAGAGCCTCAGTCGCGGTGTCGGTGCGGATGACATCGAAATCCGCGATGTGCCGGACAAGCTCTCGCGTCTTGCCGTCAACGTGGCGCGTGGACTGGAAGTACGAGCGAACTCGGTCCCGCAAGCGCATGGCTTTGCCGACGTAGATGACGTTGCCACGCTCGTCCCGCATCAGGTAGACGCCCGGGGCAGGGGCGAGGGCGCGAAGTCTCTGGGAGAAGTCGGGTGGAGTGGCTCGGCTCATGGGGACAAGTGTACGGTGCGAGGAGATCGCATGAGTGCGGTCACCTGAGACTCTACTGCGTGAGTGTAACCTCGTGGACCAAGCTGTCGCGAATGCGGAACCCGCGTAGGTCGGGCCGCTGGCCGTCGGCCAACGAGCAGATCAGATAGATAGCATCGGGCCAGAAAGCAAGCTCAACATCAGTCAGCGATGGGTAGGCGGGCGATTCGGGATGGGAGTGGTAAATGGCAACGATCTCCGACCCTTGTTCCGGTAACAGACGAAATTCGAGATCGATGAGTTGCCGCGGGTCGATCTCGTAGAGACGATTTCCTTCCGCAATGTTTCGTGTCTCGTAAACCTGAACCGGCGCCCCATCCCGCCCGGCAACAATGCCACAGCATTCACGCGGCGCCTCACGAAGAGCGTGGGCGACGATAGCTTCGCGCATTTCCCCCGGGAGGCGAAACTCGTCCGCGGTTTGAACCTCGGGCGCCCCCAGGCTCAAACCCTCGATCCTCCAGCCATCGCGGGAATGATGCCTACTTCGTCGCCCTCGGAGAGGGAGGTATCCACGCCATCTCGGTCACGGACGTTCTGGCCGTTGACAAAGACGTTGACAAACCGGCGAATCTGCCCGGAATCGTCGCGAAGCCGCTCACCAATGCCCGGATACGCACGTTCAAGTGAATCGAGCACCTCTCCGACACTCGCTCCAGCCATGGTCACCTTGGCATCACCGTCGGTGAACCGCCGCAACGGCGTCGGTATGAGCACCGTGATCCCCGCTTCGTCAGCCACGTCGTCACCCCCTGCACGGATTCTAGTCAGTTGAGCTCCCAGAGCCCGGTCGACAAATAGCGCGATCCGCCATCGCAACCGACGGCGACGATGCACGCGGGTTGGCCCTTGCTTGCCAGCTCGGAGCCAAGCCGAGCCGCGGCGGCCAGATTGGCGCCGGTCGAGCTTCCGGCGAAGTAGCCTTCGATCCGCGCGAGTGCGCGGGCGGCATCGAATGCCTCTTCGGTATCGACTCCTTCGATGCGGTCGGGCAACGATGGATCGAAGATGCCCGGGACGATCGCCGTCGGGAGGTGTTTGAGTCCTTCGATGCCATGAAACGCTTCTGCGGGCTGCACCCCAATCAATTCAACCGTCCCGCGATGTCGGAAGAAACCGCCGGCTCCCATGAGAGTTCCAGTTGTTCCGAGTGCGGCCACAAAGTGCGTCAGCCGGCCTGATGTCTGATCCCAGATCTCAGGCCCGGTGGTGGTGTAGTGCGCCACGGCATTCGCCTGGTTGTTGTACTGATCCGCATAGAAGTAATTGTGATCGCGATCGGTGACCAAGTCGCGGACAAGCCGGATGGCGCCGTCCGAACCCTCATATGGATCACTGTAGACAACGTGTGCACCGTAGGCCGCGAGCGTTCGCTTGCGTTCTTCTGATGCGCTGCCCGGGACGACCAGTGTTACCGGGATCTCGAGCGCGGCGCCGAGCATCGCGTAGGCGATGCCTGTGTTTCCGGATGTGGCGTCGATGAGGGTCTGCCCCCGGTCAAGATCTCCCGCTGCGATCGCGGCCTGGATGATAGAGAGCGCGGTGCGATCCTTGATAGACCCGCCCGGATTGACCCACTCGATCTTCAGATGGATTTCAATCGAGGCTGGTAAGCCCAGATGCCGCTCGAGACGATGCAGGCGAACGAGCGGAGTATTGCCGATCGAGCGAACCACGCCGGTGTTTTCCAGCGTGGAAGCAATAGTGGCGACAGTATCGGCCTGGAAGTTCGACATGATCGCGCTCTGTCCCGACACGTATGATTTTGGAGAGTCGTGAAAAGGTAATCCTGAGTTGTTCATCAAGAAATAGGATACCGCGTTGCGACGTAGGGCGCTACGATGGCTATCCGCTTTCAGGATGGCAGTGCATGCATCGCTCATGTCGAATCGTGCGATATCGACTGCTGGGCAGCATGCCAGCAGTCGGAGGTCGGCGTAGACATGGATCCGAATCCAGCTGGGCAAGGTCCGATCCGAGAGGTATCAGTGACAAATCGAGCGACGTTCGACTGTCGTGAGTCAGTGAGCCCCTCGGGACCGCGGAGGAGAATGGTGAATGTCTCGTCGCCTTTCGATTTAGCGCGGACCGCCGCGCCTGTCTGGTGGGCACGTGGCCGTTGGCCGAATGTCGACTGGAGAGAAGGTGCGTTTTTCTGGGTCGGCTGGGAAGAAGGGAATCTGGCCTGGCGCTTGGTACGACAGGCCGATGCGCACAATCTCGAGATCCAGGGAGCGAGGTCCGCGGGTCTTGACGCGGAATGGGCCTCGGCAGTCCTGGGTGCCCGGGCGGTGATGCCGCGGTTTGAGGATCCTGTCCTGGTGCGACTCGCTGGCGCGCATGCTGGGCTTAGGCCATGGTCAGCCGGGTCGCTGTTCGCCGGGGTGGTCACATCGATCGTTGGTCAAAGCATCAGTGTCGCCGCCGCGGCAACGACGGAACGACGGCTGTTCGAGCTCTTCAACGAACCGATCGATATTGGCGGCCGATTGTATTGGCCACCGCCAAGGCCGGAGCAACTCGGTTCGGCGAGCGTGGGGTTGGTGCACAACTCGGGCGTCACGACGAAACGAGCCGAGGCTCTGGTGTCGGTGGGAGCGCTATTTGCCAATGGTGCCATCAGCGAATGCACCACTGCGGAGTCGGTGCGGCACACCGACTCGGATCTGCTCCTCGCAATCCCGGGAATCGGGCCATGGACCGTGCGGTCCGCACTGCTGTGGGGTGTCGGCGGCGAAGACTCGCACCCGACCGGCGACGTGGCGCTGCTACGCGCGGCGAAGCAGCACTACACGTCAGTCATGGGGCTGAAAGATCTCGACCGCCTCTCGGAAGCATGGAAGCCATATCGCGGCTGGGCGGCGCGGCTACTCTCGATGGACCTGCTGGGATTTGACGACGAGGGTCGCTCGCCGGCATGATCTAAACACGACATATCCAGCGAGATTACCACGACTCAGGCTCTCCAAGACCCATTACGACGCCCTGGAGCAACACGCCAGACTCCGCCATGACAAAACG
>JAHWJF010000165.1 GCA_019348515.1 Chloroflexota bacterium
TTAGGCAACTGAACCGACGGTGAGTTGGGCAGCCTCTGCCAGCGCGGCGGCCTTGTCCGTTTTCTCCCAAGGCACATCGATGTCGTCGCGACCGAAGTGTCCATAGGCTGCCGTTTGCAGATAGATCGGTCGCTTCAGCTGCATCGACTCAATAATCGCCGCCGGGCGGAGATCAAAGTATTCATCGATAAGCCGCGAGATCACCTCGTCTGGCACTCGCCCGGTGCCAAATGTTTCGATCATGAATGAGACGGGCCTCGCTTTGCCGATCGCGTACGACACTTGCACTTCGAATCGCTCGGCGAGCCCCGCTGCAACGATATTCTTGGCGACATACCGAGCCGCGTATGCGGCTGAGCGGTCGACCTTCGTTGCGTCCTTTCCTGAGAAGGCTCCTCCGCCATGACGGGCCATACCGCCATACGTATCGACGATGATCTTGCGGCCGGTCAATCCGGCGTCAGCCATTGGGCCGCCGATCTCAAATCGCCCACTGGGATTGATGAACATCTTGGTTTCTGTGTCGAGCAGATGACCGGGGATAACCTCGCGAATCACTGAGTCGACAATGGTCTGCGTGATCTCCTGGTTGGTGACATCGCCGACGTGCTGGGTGGACACTACGACGGCGTCAACGCGGGCCGGTTTACCTCTGTGGTATTCAACGGTCACTTGAGCTTTGCCATCCGGGAGCAGCCACGCAATCTCGCCGCTTTTCCGCGCCGCTGACAAGCGTAGGCAGAGTCCGTGCGCCAGCGAAATCGGCAACGGCATCAACTCAGGAGTCTCGTTGCAAGCAAACCCAATCATCATGCCCTGATCTCCGGCGCCCACTCGGTCGTACCGGTCGACATCCTTACCCGACCGAACCTCGACCGTCGCCGACACTCCACTCGCGATCTCAGGGCTCTGGTCCTTGATGGCGACGATGACGCCGCAGGTCTTGGCATCAAAACCATGCAATGAATGCGTATAACCAATCTTTTCGATCGTTTCCCGGACAACGGCGGGAATATCGACATAGGAGGATGTCGAGATCTCCCCGAACACAAGGACCATGCCGGTGGTGGTTGCCGTCTCACAGGCGACGTGCGCTTCGGGGTCAAGGCGAAGCACCGCATCCAGGACCGCGTCCGAAATCTGATCGCAGACCTTGTCAGGGTGACCCTCCGTCACCGATTCCGACGTAAAGAACGTCTGCTCCGCGGTCATCCAGCTGTCGCCGTGGTTACCCATCTTCCCCTCAATCATGTCGATTCTGCGGCTGTCCGGCTAACTCGCCGAGACCCGTAACGCTCGACCAGTCTGTCCGCCCGTCAGTGCCTCCTCCACGGATTCCCCATTCCCTACGTGCCGCCCTCCCAGGACGTCATGTAACGCTCTTGCTCCGCCGTGAGCTCATCAATGTCGATGTCCATGGCCGCGAGCTTGAGACGCGCGATCTCACGATCGATGTCTACCGGTACGCCATAAACGCCTGGCTCCAGGTCTCGTCCTTCGCGAACGAGGTATGACACGGCCAATGCCTGGTTCGCAAAGCTCATGTCCATGACGCTCGCGGGGTGCCCCTCGGCCGCCGCTAGATTGATGAGTCGCCCTTCACCGAGAAGGATCACCCGCTGTTCTGCCCCAAGCACGAATTCTTCGACAAACGGTCGCAATGTTCGGCGACCTTCGCCGGACATCTCCTCGAGCGCCTTGATGTTGATCTCGGAATTGAAGTGACCCGAGTTCGCCATGATGGCGCCGTCTTTCATGAGATCGAAGTGATTGCGATCGATGACATTGATGTTGCCGGTCGCCGTAATAAAGAGGTCTCCGAGTGCCGCCGCCCGATCCATGGTCGTGACGGCGAACCCGTCCATCGCCGCCTCCAGCGCTCGCACTGGGCTGATCTCGGTCACGATCACGCGCGCACCCATACCGCGAGCGCGCATCGCAATTCCCTTGCCGCACCAGCCATAACCCGCAACGACGATCGTCTTTCCGGCCAAAAGAATATTTGTAGCGCGCAGGATCCCGTCGATTGTGCTCTGGCCCGTACCATAGCGGTTGTCGAAGAAATGCTTCGTTTCCGCATCGTTGACCGCGACAACCGGGAACTGAAGCAGACCGTCTTGATGAAGTGCGCGGTGTCGCACGACGCCAGTCGTCGTCTCTTCAGTGGCCCCGACCACGTTCGGCAGGAGCTCGGGACGTTCCTGATGAATGAGCGAGACAACGTCCGCACCGTCGTCAACAATGATCTCTGGACCGTGATCGAGAGCGGTTCGGATGTGCCGGTAGTAGGTCTCGTTGTCCTCACCTTTGATTGCAAAGACCGGAATACCCTCTTCCACGAGCGCTGCCGCTACGTCATCCTGGGTCGATAGCGGATTGCTCGCGCAGAGCACTGAGCTCGCCCCGCCTGCTTTCAGCGCCAGCGCAAGATTCGCGGTTTCGGTCGTGATATGAGCGCAGACGAGAACGCGAACGCCGTCGAGCGGACGCTCGCGATCGAACTGGTCCCGGATTTGACCGAGGACAGGCATCTCACGGGATGCCCAGTCGATCCTGCGCCGCCCCTCAGCGGCAAGTCCGGGATCCTTTATGTCGAACGGCCGCGTGCCCGTCGTTGTGTCAACCAATCGTCAGTCTCCTCTCACAATATGGCTCGAAAGCCGGTCGATCGCATGCTCCCGCCCGACCGGACCGCGAAGCCACCCGGTTTCGATTGCTCCAGCGTACTCGGGGAAGGCGTTGTCGAAACGCCTGACAAAATCATCCGGGGTGTACACATGCTCCTGGGTGCCGTGATGCTCAACGGCGTATGTCGCGGCCAGCGATCCCATTCGGCCCGCGAGCTCAAGAGGCAAACCCAATGCAAGTCCTTTGAACACGCCTGCTCGGTACGCGTCTCCGCCACCCGTTGGATCATTGAGCGGCTCCGCCGCGACTGGAGGAATGGCCACATGTTTGCCATCAAGATACAGCTCCGATCCATGCTGGCCGAGGGTGACACCGACGAACGGTACACGTGCAACAAGATCGCTCACGGTGAGGCCGGTCTTTTTCTCGATGACCGCCATCTCGTAGTCGCTGCCGATCACGCCCCATGCGCGATCGATGCCTTCACGCAACTCTTCCTCATCAAGGGAGACCACTTGCTGCGAGGCGTCGTAGATCATGCGGCAGCCCGCTTCGGCGAACTCTCGGGCGTGCTTACGCATTGCCTCGCGGGTCGTCGGTCCAACAATCCCGAATATTGCGCCTCGCCCAACCTCGAGTACCGAAATCCGCTCGGCGGCTTCGGAGGCACCGGGATAAAAGCCCGCTATCTGATTCCCGACCATATCGGTCGTCATGAACGCCGAGCCAGTGAGCTCCGAGGGAACATCGATGACGTACGAGGTGTTGATTCCAAGCGCCTCGCATGCGGCTCGGTACTCTAGAAAATCAGACCCACCCGCGCCAACGAGCGCTGGTCGCTCGCCGAGGAGTGCGAAGTTGTAGGCGATGTTGCCGGCCACACCGCCTCGGTGACGGCGGAGCGAGTCGAACAGGAAGCTCACCGACAGCACATAGACCTTCCCTGGAATGATGTGATCCTGGAACGAACCGGGGTACGTCATGATGTGATCGAACGCGAGCGAGCCGCTAATGACGATTGTCGGGTGCTCGCGATCGCCGCCGAGTTGCATGCTATTAGGGCCTCCAAGACAGGTGAATTCCGCAACCGCGGGAGGATAACATGCCGTTCGGAGTCCGTTTCATTCCGCCGTTTTTTTGGCACTGACCGTCGCCAGCGCTTGCCGCACATCGTTTTCCGATACGTCGTCCCGGATAGTGACGCCGCCTCCGTCAAGTGGTAAGACGTAGCGCTGCCGACCCGCCATTCGCTTCTTGTCACTGCCAAGTCGAGCGAATACGCGCTGTTCATCTATCTCGGCCGAAGCTGGGAGTTCGAACTGGTCTACGAGGCCGGCAATGTTCTCCACCTCCTCACGGCCGCACGTTCCGCACATCACGCCGAGCTCCGCTGCGGCCCTCATTCCGAGCGCAACCGCTTCACCGTGCAAAAGCTGGTAGTCCGCGGCCTCAATTGCATGGCCGAGGGTATGGCCGAAGTTGAGATACGCGCGAATTCCCATCTCGCGTTCGTCGGCGGCGACAACGGCCGCTTTCAGTGCAATGTTTCGCCAGACGACATACGAAGTGGCTGGTTCTTCAAGTCGCTTTAGATGCGCCACGTTCCGTCGCAGAACGTTGGCCAGGTCGCCCCGCTCCCCGTCTGGCGTGGAGCGCTGAATAATGGAGTGCTTGACGATCTCCGCCCACCCGGAACGCAACTCGCGTGGAGGCATTGTTCGCAAGAGTTCCGAATCGACGACGACAACGGGCGGCTGATGAAAGGCGCCGATCAAATTCTTGCCAGCCGCGTGATTGATACCGGTCTTGCCTCCCACACTGCTGTCGACCGCTGCCAGGAGGCTCGTCGGCACCTGCGCGAGGCCAATGCCGCGCAACGCTGTCGAGGCGACGAATCCCGCCAAATCGCCGACGACCCCACCCCCCAGCGCGACGACCACATCGCCTCGTTCGACACCATTCCCTAGGAGCCAGTCATAGAGCTCGCCCGTTGTCGCAAGACTCTTGCTTCCCTCGCCGGCGGGGACCATGTAGGTGGACGAAGTGATAGCGGAATCTCGCAACGCACGTTCAACCGCCCGAGCATGCAATGGGCCGACGTTGGTGTCCGTAACGATCCACGCACGCGTCGCCGTCGGCCAGCGTTCCCGAACATGCGCGCCGAGGCGCGCGAGAGCGCCCGGCGCGATATGAACGTCCGAGGCCCCCGATGGAGCGTCGAGCCGGATGCGCAGCACCTGGCCATCTAAGACTCGAACAACCGCGGCGATCTCATCGGCAACTATCGGGGCCGAGATTCCATCCGAGCAAATCGTCAGGTGCGCGGCATCATAGCCTGACTGGCGCTCTGACTTGAGATTGCGGATGCGCTGGAGAGGGTTCTCCGCCTCCAAGAGGGGCCGTTCGACCGCTTCTCCCTCCTCGACCGTCTGCCGCTGAAGGCGCGTCAGAATCGTTTCCGGACTGGCGTCGAGAGCAACGACTAACGTCGTCTCCCGTCCCAGCATGTCGTCGGCCCATGCCGTAGGGTCGACCGCTGCACCACCTCCCGTTGCGACGACGAGGCGAGGTTCGCTCAGGAGCTGCCTGAGAATCACCCGTTCGCTGGTGCGAAAGGCACTCTCTCCATGCTCTCGGAAAATGGTCGGGATCGTGGTCTGCCAGTGCCGCTCGATCTCCGCGTCTGAATCAGCCGCAGTCCAGCCCAGGTTCTCGGCCAGGAGACGAGCAACAGTCGTCTTGCCCGTGCCGCTGAATCCGATGAGGACGACCCGATCGACCTTTCGCACACACCCCTCACAGCCACGTTCGCTCGACACGGCGGACCAGTATAGTCCGCGCATAAGCGCTTCAGATCAGTGCCTTGGGAAGGATTATGCGTGATGCGGAAGGCGAAATACGTCCTGGCACTCGATCAGGGCACGACGTCGAGCCGGGCAATCGTATTCGACGAAGTCGCCCAAATGCGTTCGGTCGCCCAGCGATCGACAACCCAGCACTTTCCGCATCCGGGCTGGGTCAATCAGGACGCTTTGGAGATCTGGTCCACGACGCTGGCAACAGCCAAGGATGCCATCCAAAAGGCAGGACTGGATGGCCAGAGCGTTACGGCCATTGGGATCGCCAATCAGCGCGAGACGCTGGTAGTCTGGGATCGAGAGACGGGCAACCCGGCGGCCCCGGCCATCGTGTGGCAAAGTCGGCAGAGCCAGCCGCAGATCGACGCGCTCGTCGCCCGAGGCATGAGCCGGACGTACCAGAAGTCGACGGGCCTCGTACCGGATGCCTACTTCACCGCGTCGAAGTTGGCCTGGCTTCTCGAAACCAATTCTGAGTTGCGCCGTCGTGCGGAGGCCGCAGACCTCCTGGCTGGTACTGTCGACTCCTGGCTGCTCTGGCAACTGACCGCCGGCGCGGTCCACGCGACCGACGTCTCCAACGCCTCGCGAACGATGCTTTTCGATATCCGAACGCTTGATTGGTCAGCCGCCCTCCTGGGGGATCTGGCAATTCCACATCATATGCTGCCGCGAGTCGTGGCGAGCGCGGGCGTGGCCGGTCTCACCTCACCCGAGGTCCTGGGTGCGGAGATCCCGGTGTCGGGAATAGCCGGAGACCAGCAAGCCGCTCTCTTCGGGCAAACATGCTTCGATGCGGGCGAAGCGAAGAATACGTATGGAACCGGCGCGTTTCTGCTCATGAATACGGGAAAGGAACCGAAGATTTCCGCCCACAAGCTCCTTTCGACGATCGCCTGGCAGATCGATGGATCGGTGGACTACGCACTCGAGGGGGCTGTCTTCATCTGTGGAGCCGCCGTCGAGTGGCTGCGCGATGGGCTGGGGATCATCGACGCGGCCGCCGACGTCGAGGCTCTTGCCACCTCGGTACCCGATTCCGGCGGAGTGACCGTGGTCCCAGCGTTGACAGGGCTCGGCGCACCGCATTGGGACGCCTCGGCCCGAGGCACGATTCTCGGTCTCACCCGAGGCTCGACAGCCGGTCATATTGCCCGCGCCACTCTGGAAGCTATCGCATTTCAGACGCGCGACGTCACGGCCGCAATGTCAGCCGACTCCGGAATTCCGCTGACATCGCTGCGCGTCGACGGCGGTGCAGCCCGCAACGATCTCTTGATGCAGATCCAGGCTGACATTCTCGGCGTCCCCGTCGTGCGTCCGGCCAATGTCGAAACAACGGCCGTAGGCGCCGCATTTCTGGCCGGGCTGGGCGAAGGTCTCTGGCCGAGCCGAACGTCGGTGGCGGGGCACTGGGTCGTTGATAGAGTCTTTGAGCCGGAGATCAATACCGAGATGCGTGAAGCCCGCTACGCTGTTTGGCGACGAGCGATCGATCGGTCTCTCAACTGGGCGCAATAAAGGACTCTGAGCCTATTGACGTCCACCCGGCTGATTGTCCAGAACGTCGTCTTTCCCGCCATTCGCGACCGATCCTGGGACTTCACCAATCTTCGCATCCGACCCATTCGTCTTGAGAACCTTCCGAACGCCTGGGAGATTGAGCTGTTGAAGTCGAACCGCGGCCTGCCGCGTAAACTGGTTCATGTGCGCCTTCGTCGGCTTCAATCCGGTGCGGTAGTAGAACTCCGCCGCCCGACCGACGGCCATCGTTCCCATGTAGGCAATCGCCAGCTTTGGGATGGTCCCGGCGGCAAACGGCATCCACGTCGTTGCTTGCCGCGCGATGGTTCTCCAGATCAAGCCGGCGCCGACAACGGGAAGGACTTCCTGGAGGATTCCGCGTTGATCGCGTAAGTCCCGGCCATGAACCGCGGCCAGCTTGTAGAGCATCATCACCTGGTTCTTGGTCAGGACGAT
>JAHWJF010000166.1 GCA_019348515.1 Chloroflexota bacterium
CGTCACCGCGAAACAGATCAGCGTGTAGATGATGACCAGGGGCCGCGTGGCCCGTGTCCAATCGGGCGCCATGCCGTACCGCGGCAAGTAACAGGGCACGATGTTGAGCAAGCCGGCCAGCGCCGAGGCTCCGGCAAACCAGAGGATCAGGATCGTCGAGACATCATAGACGGTGCCGAAGACCTCGCCGAGGTACTCATGGGCGAGGAAGGCCAGCGCACGACCGTATGCCTCACCCCCCTCTTCGAACGCCTCATGCGGGATGAGCAAGGTGGTCACGAAGTTGCTGGAGATCAGCATCACGCTCATGATCGAGGCCGCGACCGTGAGCAATCTGCCCGTGTTGCGGATTCGGCACTCGGGCCGACGCGGATCGTCGGTGGCACACCCCCTGACCAGTGGCATGACGACAACACCGGTCTCGAACCCGGAAAGTCCCAGGGCCAGCCGTGGAAAGAGGAAGATCGCGGTCAGCGCCATCGCGATGGGACTGCTGTATTCGAGATTGAGCGAATCACGCCAGTTGGCGAGGTGGGACGGTTGCAGCCCGATTTCCCAGTAGGCGCGGGCGAGGACCACGACATTGAGCGAGAGGTAGAGCGCCACGATGCCGACGGCGATGCCGATCGCCTCCGAGAAACCCCGCAGGAAGAAGACGCCAAGCAGGAAGATCAAGCTGAGGGTGATCGGCACCTCGTAACCAAGAAGACCGCGGCCCAAGGGATTCTCGGTGATGTGGGCCGCGGCATCAGACGCGGAGATGGTAATCGTCACGACGAACGCGGTCAGCACGAAGCTGATCAGCACCAGGACGAGGATCTTCCCCTGCCACCACGAGAGCAGCCGCTCCAGCATCGAGATCGAGCCATCGCCGTGCGGACTTTCCGCGGCGACGCGCCGGTACATGGGTAAGGCGCCGAAGAGGGTAACGAGCACCAGGACCAGTGTCGCCATCGGGGCGAGTGACGCGGCGGCAAGAGCGGCGATGCCTGTTTGGTACCCGAGAGTTGAGAAGTAATCGACGCCGGTCAAGCACATGACCTGCCACCAGGAGTGCTTGTGCGCACGGTGCTCTGGCGCGTGTGGGCCCTCGGGTTCCTTCTCAGTGTCGTAGAGGAGCCAATGGCGGACTCCACCGTTTACTGAGATTGGCCTCTGTGGACCGACCCGAACGGCCATGGACCTATCGCCTGGCAATCCGTTCCCCCAACGAACCACAATCCCGCCGCGCGGAATTACGCCCTATGGCTCAGGGGTGTGCAACCTGCGGGGTCATGGGGTGTTGGGTGATAGGGTGATAAGGTCATCAGCGGCGTCGTCGCTGGCTGTCTCCCCCCGACTTCCCGACTCCGTACAAACACGAACCCGGCCTCTTAGGCCGGGCACGTGCGGGAAGGGGAAGGGGTTTGGGTTCGAGAGGCGGTGGCCTGGGGAGGGCTCGCCATCCTCTTGCTCCTATCTACGACGCGTCCTGTAATTCGGATTCACCCGGGCGCCCGTACACCGTCTGCCGCCGAGCGCTTACCAGGTCGTCGGTCTCCATTGTGGCGATCCCCTGCCAGCCAAGCACCTGGCGCACGAACTCGAGCCCCGCCTCGAACTCCGGTTGGACAACCTCGTCCGCTCCCCTCTCGGCGAGTCCGCTGACATCGCGGGTGCCTGGGGCGCGGACAATGACGTGGATCGCGGGGTTCATCGCCCGCGCGTTCCGAATCACGGCCTCCGTAGCCAGCAGGTCCGGCGTCGTCACCGCGACGGTCCGCGCCGTGGGGACGCCCGCACTCTCCAGCTCGGCGCGTGACGCCGCGTCGCCGTACAACGCGTCGATGCCACGCTCCCGCAAGTCGCGCACGATCGCCGGATTGAGCTCGATCACCCTGTCCGGCGGATCCCAACGATCGAGCGCCGCGCCGATCTCCGCCCCGACCCGCCCACAGCCGCAGATCACGACGTGGTCTCCGGCGGGCGCGACTGGCGCGGGTGGTCCCTCCGCCAGCCGCTCCGGTCGCTTCACCCCGGGCAGGTGCTCCGCGATGCGGACCAGCCACGGTGAGATGGCAACCAGAACTGGCATCGCCAAGATCGAGCAGAGCGCAACGGAAAGGATCGTTCCATACTCATCGATATCGATCAGCGCGTGGTCAAACCCCGAGCTAGCCAGGACGAAGCTGAATTCGCCCATCTGGGCCATGAAGACCGCGGCCAGGGTGGCGGTACGGTGGTCGACACCCGCAGCCAAAAGCGCCCCGCCGATGATCAGCAGCTTACCGACGACCAGCACCAGGGCGAAACCGAGCACGAGTTGCCACTGGGCGATCAAGGCGTAGGGGTCGATCAACATGCCGACGGCGACGAAGAAGAGCGTCGCGAAGATGTCACGGATCGGGATGATGTCCGCCAGCACCTGCTCTTCGAACTCGGACTCGGAGACCACGATTCCGGCCAGGAACGCACCGAGCCCCAGTGACAACCCCGCCGCGTGCGTGGCGAGGGCGACGCCAAGCGCGATGGCCACGATGGCGAGCATGAAGAGCTCCCGCGATCCGGCGCGGGCCACGATGCGCAGCAAGGGAGGGACGAACCGGGTGCCGAGGAGAAACGCGGCAATCAGGACGACGGCCGAGATGAGGAGCGACTGCGCGATACCGAAGCCGCCGCCGCGCTGGCCGGCGATGACCGGGATGAGCGCGAGCATTGGCGCCAGGCTGAAGTCCTGAACGATGCCGAGGCCGAGTGCGACGCGAGCATGAGGGCTCTCCATCTCACCCCGGCCCAACAGCACCTTGAGCGCGACGATCGAGCTGGAGATGGCGAAGGCGCCACCGAGCAGCAGTGCCGCTCCAAGGGTCCACCCCCCGGCCAGTCCGGCTGCCGTTCCCAGGACCACCGTGAGCGGGATCTGAATCGCCCCGCCGAGCAATGCGGCCCGACGCACGCGAATCACTTCGCTGAGGGAGAACTCGACGCCAAGCCCGAACATGAGGAGCGCGACGCCGAGATTGGCCAGCAGTTGGACTCGGTCCAGGTCGGCGACGAGACCGGGCGTATTCGGTCCGATCGCTAGCCCAGCGAGGATGTACCCGATCAAGGCGGGCAGACCCAGGCGCTGCGCTATGAGACCGCCGATCGTGGCCGCGCCCAGCGCGATCACGATGTCGACGATGAGACGGACATCCTCCATGCTGCGCTCCGGCCGGGCGCCCCCGACGATGGCTGATCTACTGAACTATGCCCCTTAGAGCAGGCGGACGTGCCGTCTTCGACGCTACGTGCGGAAGAAGACGATGAGCGTTACGGCCAGGAGTAGACCCAACACTACGGGCCAGTAGGCTAACGTCGGAATCAGATTGTTCCGGTGCGCGATGATCCTCAGTCGTACTGGAGAGGCAAGCAGGATCGCGTTCAAGACGACAACCACGATGACCCCATACAGGATGATCGGGATCATCTCGATGTAGCTAATGCCCTGGGTGCCAACACCGGTCCGCATCTGGTTGTGCTTCAAGATCACGGCGAAGAGGAGTCCACTCGCGGCGGCAAGCACCCCCGCCGTACTCAGCCCGAAGCGCCCCTTCAGGTTCTCGTCGTCCGTTGTCAGCACCATGAGCCCAAAGAGCAAGAAGGCCACGGCGATGGCGAAGACGAGGTGTTCGAAGAACGGGCCGGTGAAGTTTCGATCGAGCACGAGATTGAAGTAGAGCTCAGGGAACTCCTGGCGTTCACCGGCATCGCCAATCCCGAACGAGGAGTTGTACTCCTGGTCGGAGAAGCTGAAACCAGAATAGATCGGGGTCCACCCGCTGTAGACGAACTCGCGCTCGATTCCCGGCAGGGTCGTCGGTTCCGTTGAATAGTACGCGTCGAAATCGGGCACCAGGATGATGTGGCGAGAAAAGTCGCGCGACCACATACGGAGCCAGAGGTCCTGCTCATCGAAGGGGAACTCGGCATACTCGAAAGGCTGGCGCAGTGTCGCCGCGAAATACCAGCCGACCGTCTCAACACCGTCCTCCTCGTACAGGTACGCCTCTCTGGTGTCGTACGCCTCCTTGATTGCCTCGACGAGCACGACGCCGCGCTCGACGTCTCCTGGCAGATCCGGGCCGTATCGTTGCCAGACATATCCGGAAACCTGCACGTTGCCACCGCTCAGGAACTCCATCGACTGGATCAGCACGCCGGTTGGGATGCGAATGGGGTCGCGGTTTGCCGGTAGGTGCTCAGCAAGATAGGCGTCGGTTTCCGCGGCACTGGTCACCAGGGTTCCATGCCACCGATTCTGCCGCTCACTGCCCGCAATCGCTCCCCACGCGACAGCCAATGCGACCAGCAACGCTATCGACCAGGCCGCGGACGTTTTTATAAGCGACCAAAGGTCGCCCCGCTCCGGCCGGAACACCAGGACCGACAATGCCATGACGGCGACGACAGCCAGAACGATCGTGGCGGCGAACGGCGGCGAATCGGGCGCGGCCGTGATCGACCCGTGGATCCGCAGATAGCGCGAAAGCATCCAGAGCGACGCGGCCGCTGAAAGCAGCAGCAGCACCGCGGCAACCGGCCGTACCCAGGAGTGCGCCGGCGAGGGGCTCGGCGCCCCGGCTTCCGCATCCGCGGCGTCGCCGCCAACCAAATTCGGTTCCCTTGAAACAGGTGCTATGCCCAATACCGCCTCTGCAACCCGGCTCCCATCATGGTGTGCGTCATGCGCATCTCAGGCACGGTCATGGTAGTCACAATGGAGGAAAGTGTGGCAGAGCGGACACTTTGCAGGCCAACTGTGGGGTCGAATTGGTCCCTATACTCCTGCCAATCTCATGGTCGCTCGATCCCCGGAGGAGCCATGCCCAACCCGGCAAACAGCTTCGACGCGGCCGCCTGGCGCCGGCGTCTGCGTGTCGCGCTAGGCCAGGAACCCGCCGATCTCGTCCTTACGGGGGGTGAGATCGTCGACGTCTTTGCTGGTGATACATACAAAGCCGACATCGCCATTGTCGACGGCGTCATCGCCGGGGTTGGGTCTTATCAGCAGGCGCGAGAGTGTCTCGACGTCGCCGGCACGTGGGTCTCTCCGTCGTTCATCGACGCCCATGTGCACACCGAGAGCGCGCTCGTCTGGTTACCCGAGTTCGCCCGTGCGGTCGTCCCGCACGGCACTGGCGCGGTGGTCACGGATCCCCACGAGGTCGCCAACGTCGCCGGCTTGACCGGAATGGCCGCGATGCGCGGCGCCGCGCGCGGATTGCCGCTCGGTATCTTCTTCACCGTGCCGTCCTGCGTGCCGGCCAGTCCCTGGGAGTCCCCGGGGGCCGCCTTTGGCCCGGCTGAGATCGCGGAGATGCTGGCCTGGCCGGAGTGCGTCGGTCTCGGGGAGCTGATGAATTTCCCCGGCGTACTTGCCGGCGATGACGACATTGCGGCGAAACTCGCCGTTTCCACTGGCAGACGTCGCGACGGCCACGCCCCAGGTCTGCGGGGTCCGGCATTGCAGGCGTATCTTGGAACAGGCCCGGGCTCGGACCACGAATCGACGACGCTCGCGGAAGCCGTGGAAAAACTCCGCGCCGGGCAGATGGTGATGATTCGAGAGGGATCATCGGCCCGCAACATGGCAGCACTTCTGCCGATCATCACCGATGCGACGTATCCGCGCTGCTGCTTTTGTTCCGACGACCGCGACGTGCACACCCTCCTCCACGATGGTCACATGGACGTGACACTGCGCCAAGCTATCGCTATGGGACTCGACCCGGTGCGCGCGATCCGGCTGGCCACCTGGAACGCGGCCGACTACTGGCGGTTGGAAGGCTGGGGCGCGGTTGCGCCCGGGTTCCGAGCGAATCTGGTCGTGCTGGACGATCTGCGCGACGTTCGCGTCCGCATGACGCTCTTCGAGGGGAAGGTCGTCGCCCGCGACGGAACGACCGTCGATGGCACGGTGGCCGACAGCGCGATTCCCGACAGCCTGCGAGACAGCGTTCACATCGCGCCACTCTCGCCCAGCGACCTGCGACTCGACCCTGAAGCGGCACGCCAAGCCGTCGGCGTTATCCGAGGTCAGATCGCAACCCAACTCCTCGCGGTCGAGCCAGGGATTCACGGCGACTGGGCCGTTGCCGCGCCGGAGCGGGATCTGTTGAAACACGTCTGCGTCGAGCGCCACCATGCCACGGGCCGCGTTGGCGCGGGCTACGTGCACGGCTTTGGTCTGCGTCGTGGCGCGCTGGCATCCTCGATCGCCCACGACGCCCATAACATCATCGCGGTCGGCGCAGACGATGGCGACCTGCTCCTGGCCATCGCCACGGTCGCCGCGAAGGGCGGCGGGCTGGCCGCTGTCGCGGACGGACAGGTCCTCGCCCAGATGGCGCTTCCAATCGCGGGCATTCTTTCAGACCGGCCGCTACCCGAAGTCGCGACCACCTACGCGGCTTTGGAGGAAGCCGCACGGGAGTTGGGCAGTCAGGTCCCCTCGCCGTTCGGCCTGCTGGCCTTCATGGCGCTTTCAGTGATCCCGGCGGCCCGGGTCACCGATCGGGGGTTCGTGCGCGTCGGGGTGATGGGGTGATCCCCTGTCACCCTGTCACCCTGTCACCCTGCGGTATCCTGCACCGGGATTCCCGTACACGAGAGGATCAGATAGACCGTGAGAACCACTGAAACCGAAACGCAGGCTCAGACCGTAACCGCCCCTGGCCACGTGCCGAGCGCCGGGGAATCTTCGGATGGACTCGACCCGTCGCAGCTTCCAGCAGATATCGAACGAATCGACCTCAGCGACCCTGATTACCGGGAACATGCCTTCGAGCGCTATGAAGAGCTGCGCGCGAAGTGTCCCGTGACCCGGGCGATCATCACGAGTGGCGACGAAAGCGGCGGTAATCGCGGCTTTTTCAATCGACCACTTTGGCTGGTCACCGACTACGAGGAAGGGTCACGTGCTCTGCTGGACCGGGCCATCACCGTGGACATGGCTTCGGTACTGACGCCGGAACAGCTTGCACAGATGCCGGAGACGCCTCCGGAATTCCAGCCACTGATGCGGAATATCCTGACGGTCGATCCGCCGGAGCACACGCGGCTGCGAAAGCTTGTGCAGCCCTCCTTCACGGCAAGCGCTATCGAGAAACTGCGGCCCAGGATCCAGCAGATCACCGATGAACTCCTGGATGCCATCGAAACCGCAGCCGTGGAGCGCGGAGAACACGCGCCCAACCGGACGATGGAGCTGATCTCGCAGTTCTCGTACCCGCTTCCGGTCACCGTCATCTGCGAGATGCTGGGTATTCCACCTGACGATCGAGAGCAGACCCGGCTCTGGTCGGAGAACCTCCTCTCCGCACAGACGCCGGAGCGGATGGAGGAGATCGGGCGCAACATCGGCGAGTTCATCGCCTATCTACGCGAGCTCTTCGCTCGGAAGCGGGAGACCCCT
>JAHWJF010000167.1 GCA_019348515.1 Chloroflexota bacterium
ATCGATGGCGCCTCCGACCACGGCACCCACGAGGCGATCTACCTGCACGATCCGGATGGCAACGGGATCGAGCTGGCCTGGGACCGCGATCCGGCCCTCTGGCGCCGCGGTGGGGAGATCATCTTCGAGCGCAAGGCGCTTGACTGGGCCGGTCTGCTGGCTGAGCTCGACGGCGTGTATTCGGCCGATGCTCTGTCACGACTGGCGGTCTACAGGTAAGAAAGGAAACGGCATTCGCCTGGACGCGATACCGCCGGCACCATGCCGGCCGTGACGGACGAGCGAGCCAGCCTGGCGGCACCTCCCCAGAGGATGATGCGCGACCAGGCCCGCTCCACGGTGTCGCGGGCGCGGCGTAGTGACGCGTGGCGCAGACCGGAAACACACCAGAAATACCATAAGAAAGGACCCAGTAATGAAGGCAAACACGTGGACAGGACAGGCAGTGTGGGCATGGGGGATCGCGCTGCTGCGGATTGTGGTCGGGATCGTCTTCGTGATGCACGGACAGCAGAAGCTCTTCGACATGGGCGTCGGCGGCGTCGGCGGATTCTTCGCATCGCTGGGCGTTCCCGCGCCGCAACTCGCCGCCGTGGTGGTCAGCGTGCTGGAGACCGTCGGCGGGATTGCGCTGATCCTCGGCGTCCTGACGCGTCTCTTCGGGTTGCTTCTCACCGGCGACATGCTCGTCGCGCTGTTGCTGGTGCACCGGCCGAATGGGTTCTTCGCGGGGAACGGCGGTGTGGAGCTGGTGCTGCTGCTGGGGGCGGCGGCTCTCGCCCTGGCGCTGACCGGGCCCGGCGCGCTGGCGCTCGACAACCTGCTGCCGTTCGAGCGGCGGATTCAGAGGCGTGACCGCGCTGATCTCGTTCCCAGCCACGGCTAATCCGATGCGGGGGAACAGGGGCAGACTGCAACTCCGCACCCTGATCCCCAAGCACCTGAAGCTACAACCCAACGTCCAGCACGGCGTATCACGACCATGCGGAGAGGTGGATCGAGTCGTTGCGCTGGATTGAGGAGACCCTGTGGTTACCACTCAATATCGTGGGTATCATCTGTAGTTGGTCGACACCGGCGGCTCCCGAGGCAGCCACACCAGTGGCTTCATGACGGTCCAGGTCACCACCAGCACGGTCGATCCGCCCGGGACCTCTCATCGCCGTCATCGGAGGACCACAGATACCCATGCGTTCGCTCGGTCCGAGATCGAGACCGGTTGAAACGCCAAGCGAGAGTTGAATGAACTGTCCCGTTGACGGTAGCGAACTGCGAATTACGGAGCGGCAAGGCATCGAGATCGACTACTGCCCCCAGTGCCGGGGCGTCTGGCTGGACCGCGGCGAGCTGGACAAGGTTCTGGAGCGGTCAGCACAGCCAGCGTACCGCGATGAGCGCGATCGGGCTGCCCAGCCACCCTACCGGGATGAGCGCGATCGGTACCGCGACGACGATCGCTCCTACCAGGGCCAGGAGTATCGTGGGAAGAGCCGGCGCCGCTCGTTTCTCGAGGATCTGCTCGATTTTGACTGATCCGGCGCCGATGTCGCGCTCCGGACAATAGGACTACTGATCCGTGGATCTCGGAGACCCGGGTCTCGCGCTACCGCTCGTTGTGCTGGCGGTCATCGGCGGCATCCTGGCGCTCGCCGGTGCGGCAAGTCGGTCCTGGTGGCAGCGCCGTCGTATCGAGGGCGCTCCGGCAGCTCCAACGGCACCAGCAGCCGTACCTCTAGAACCGGACAGTCTCGAACAACGGCTGCGCACGCTCCACGCGGCCGGCCGCTGGGACGAGCTGCTACGGCTCCTGGATCAAACGCTGCCCGAGTGGCCCGTCGCCTCCTCATTGATCGAGGTTGCCCGCGCGGTGTCGGCGCTGGAACGCGACATCGCCGCCACTCGCGGCAACGCCGTCTCGGAGGTGGTGATCAGCCGCCTCACGCAGCAGGCCCAGACGGTTACCGACGGCTTGTGGGCGCTGGCGGATCGCATCGTCGTCGCCGACCGGGTCAGCTCCCTGGTGCTGCGGGAGCGGTTGGCGCGGGAGGACGAGGTGCTGCTACGGCTGCTGCCGGCGATGCGGGAGGCACAGACCGGGCTCGCCGATTTGATGCTGGCGGGCAGCGGCGGAGAGGGGCTGCGGCGGGCGGAAGGACGCTTCCTGGCCCTGGCGGCTACGGCCCGCGAGCTTCAGGAGTTCGAGCTGGGCTCGACGCCGCGGTAAACGAGGATGCCGCACACAGCTACGCGGACGCTTCCCGCCTGCGGCCAGGCGAGGAGGCCGCGTCGCGAGGTGCGACCTCCCACGACTCTCTCTAAATCGGTGCGGCAGCCTCGGCGCGTCAGCATAGATAGTACGAATCGCTATCTGGCACATCGTATCGTTCGCACTAATGTCGCGGAATGTATGACTTTCGGAGTTTCTCCATGGCCGTAGAACGCAAGCTCGTCCACATCCAAGAGAAGGGGCAGGTGACCCTGCCTGCCGACATCCGAAAACGGCTAGGGCTCAAGAAAGGCGACCTCGTGGCCGTGGATGAGACGCCGGAAGGGGTGCTGATCACGCCCCAGGGGGTACTCGCGCTCAGGGCGCTGGACGACATCGGCAAAGCGCTCAAGGAACAGGGCCTTTCGCTGGAGGATATGATCGAGAGCGGCCGGCAGATCCGCGAGGAGCTGTACCGCGAGCAGTATGGCCACCTCGACACCGACAGCTCCTAGAGTTTTCCTCGATAGCAGCGTCTTATTCGCCGCCGCGTACTCCGCCAAAGCTTCCGCCCGCGATCTGCTGCTTGCCGCGATCCAGGGTCGGATTGTACTCGTGCTCTCCAGCTACGTGATTAACGAGACAGAGCGAAACCTCTTGCGAAGAGCTCCCCATGCCCACCCCGGCTTCCTCCGCTTCCGCAAAGACCTCCCCTACCAGCTCAGCGATCCCCCGGATGCACTCGTGGCCGACACAGCGCGCATCGTCGTGGGCAAGGATGCCCCGATTATTGCCGCCGCCCGGAGGGCCCAGACGACGCTGGTCGCGACCTACGACCGTAAAGATCTCCTGTCCAAGCGGCAGGAGATCCTCGCGGCTTTCGGGGTCACCGTCGCGACACCTGAAGAGATCCTCGCCAACCTCTGAAGGTGGTCGGCGGTCAGCGAGCCCGGGCCGGAACCGTCGCCGCCCCGAATGGCAGGGGCACGTCACTCGTGCGCCATTGCGGCAGGGTGCGGCGGGCGCCGTCGGCGAGGGCGGCGAAGAGGAGCGCCATCAGCGCGGCGTGGCTGAGCGTGCTGGCGAGTGAAAGCCGGGAGAAGATAACGAATGCTCCCGACGCCGCCTGGGCGATCACGAACAGGGATGCCCAGAGATCGGTGCGATAGAGATCGGGGCGCTCGGTCTTGAATCGGCGCGACCACAACTCCCGCCACGCCACCAGTGCCAGCGCGATCACCGCCGCCAGGCGATGTCCCCAGGCGACGGCCACTCCCGGACTCGAGAGATCGGGGATCAACGAGCCATTGCACAGCGGCCAGGTGTGGCAGGCGAGCTCCGCGCCGGAGTGACGCATGTACGCGCCGATGTAGGCCACCACAACCGCCCAGAGCAGGGTGACCCAGGCGAGCGCTCGGTACCCCGATGGCACCGCGCGCGTCGCGGTGCGGGCGATCGGCGTCGTTTCCCAGAGCACGCGCATGACCAGGAAGACCGACGCGAAACAGACCAGCGAGATGCCGAAGTGCGAGGCCATCACCGGTGGTGTCTGCGGATACTTCACCGCCCACGCCCCCATGCCCGACTGCAGGACGAGCGTGAACAGCATCAAGGGGATGAGCGCCTTCAGCTCCGGATAACGCCGGCGCAGTGGGAAGGCCGTCACCGACAGGCCGAGGATGATCAGTCCCTCCACGCCGGTGACGAGCCGGTGGGAGTACTCGACCATCGTCTCGAAGGCGTACTCGGGGATGAACTCACCATGGCAGAGCGGCCAGGACGTGCCGCACCCCTCACCCGAGCCGGTGTTGGTGACCGTGGCGCCCATCAGCAGCACGATAAACATGCCGATCGTTGCCGCCACCGCTAGCCATTTCGCCGCGCGCTCCATGGGAGGAAGTGTAGGCGAGGCTGAGAACCTGATACAGCACGAAGAACCGGTTTCACAATCTGCTGACGACGTGTTGGGTGGTCAGTGAGCCATAGGGATTCGTGAGCGTCGGGCTGTGGGCTGACGCCAGTCAGGAGAAGCAATCTTTGTCCAGCAACAAGGCGGAACCGAGGGGAGGAGCGAGCGTGTCGGAGCGAAACAAGGCCATCGTGCGACGGCTGGTGGAAGAGGTGCTCAACGGCGGGCGGATGGAGGTCATCGACGAACTCTATGCGCCGGCACTAGCTCTAGAGGCCAAGGCGTGGATCGCACCCTTCCGGGTGTCGTTCCCCGACGTCCACATGGAGGTGGTCGAGCTCATCGCCGAGGGTGAGAACGTCGTCGGACGCTTCACCTGCTCCGGGACGCACCTGGAAGAATGGCTGGGATATGCGCCCACCGGCCGCCGCTTCGAGGCCATCGACGAGGTGTCCATCTACCGCTTCCGCGATGGTCGCATCGTCGAAACCTGGGGGCTCGAGGACAACCTCAGTCGCCTGGAGCAGCTCGGGCTGTGCTGAGGAGAGTGGCGCCATGACGGATTCGGTCAAGCTGAGTTTTGAAATCGGTTTGAAGAGCGGTGAGTCGCAAGCCGCACGATGGGAGTGAGACAGGCGGCGCACCTGAGAGGACCGGTGAGCGACGAGACGGACCGCCATCACCAGGCGGTGGTGAGATCGGCGGCTTCGACCGTCGTCCAGGCCGCCGGCGCCACTGCTGTCCCGAGAGCGCGGAATCTCCCACGGTAGTAGGCGAGCGGCCCCGCCCCGTCGTGGCTGGCAGATTCCAGGACCTCTCCAACGAAGCAGGTATGGTCCCCAATCGGGATGGTCTGTGTCACCGCGCACTCTGCCCACGCCACCGCTCCCTGCAACACCGGCGGGGACGGATCCCGGCGCAGGAATCGAGCGCCCGAGAGTGCGGCCCAACCCGGCTCTCGCTCGGGCCGCGCGAAGCGGCGGGCGAGGCCGTGATCTGCCTCGCCGAGTACATTGACCGTGAACCCGCCGCATCGATGGAGGGCGATGTCCATGCGGGAGCCAGTCTGAAACAGAACGGCGAGCAACGGCGGGTCCCACGATGCCACCACGACCGACCCCGCGGTCGTGGCGAGCGGCTCGCCATCGTCCATGGTCACCACCACTGAGACGCCCGTCACCAGGCGACTTGCGACGCCTCGGATCACCTGAGGCGTCGCGAACGTTGCTGTGGTTCCTCGACCCACTCCGTTACCACACTGTATCAGCCGGCAGATCGAGGGCAAGGCGGCCAGCGTAGAGCAGGGTGCGCTCCGGGTTCAGGGGGTGGAACAGTCCAGCGCGGACATCACGGTAGGCTCGTTCGATTGGCGAAGACCGGAAGTACGCGCTTCCCGCGACGACGTCCATTGCCAGATCAACCACGGCCTGGGCCTCGGTCACGACATGCCGCTTGGCGATCATCACCGCCGCTAGTGACCGGTCGTCCGGATCGTAGTCGTCACCGAGCTCACCAAGTGCGCCGAGCATGGACCACCAGAGTGTCCGCAGCTTGACGTCCATCAGCCCCACCTGCCGCTGGACCGTCTGATCCTCGGCCGGTACGCGACCGTCCGGCGTCCTCCGGCTTTGGATCACGCGTACTGCCTCGTCGCGGGCGGCGGCGGCGATGCCCGCGTAGACGGAAGCAGCGGGGAGTGCGAAATGGATACCCGCCGTGCGCAGAATGGGGTCGACTTTGCCCCAGGGGCGGCGTCCGACGACTTGCCCCTCGGAGACCTGGACGTCCTCGAGCAGCACGTCATTGCTCCCAGTCGCCCGCATCCCCAGCGTGTCCCAGTTGTCCAGGATCGTCACCCCCGGAGCGCTCATGGGGATACTCACCAGGAGCACGACCGGCCCCTCGCCCGGGTCGTCATATGCCGCCATCGTCGTCAGGACGTCGGCGACCGGCGCCTGGCTGCAGAAGACCTTGCGGCCGCTGACGCGGTAACCGCCGTTCTCCCTGACAGCCTTGGCACTCGGCCAGATCCCATCCGAGCCGCCGCTCGTCATGAGCACGATCCCCTCACTCGCCACCCGTCGCAGCACCGTCTCCGCGGCGGCTACTCCGCGCCGCCGGCGAAAGACCTGGCTCAGAACCAGATAGTGGTGCATGTTGACCGCCAGCGCGGTCGAGGCGCAGGCGCGGGCGAGCTCCGCCTGGGCGAAGCAGACCTGACGCATGGTGGCGCCGAGCCCGCCCAATTCCACGGGCACGGCCAGGCGGAGATACCCCGCCTCCCGCATTCGCTCGAAGTTCTCGTGGACGAACGTGTTCTCGCGGTCATGGGCGGCGGCCCGGGTCGCGAACTCGGCGCCGAGCTCCGCCGCCAGGGGCACGAAGGCGTCATCGTCCGGATGCACCGGCCGTGGCCGCCAGGATCGCTCGGTCTCGGTTATGGGACGTTCCTCTACTACCATGGCTCCTCTCCTCTGTGTCTCAGCAAGTCGACATACGATGCCGGCTATCGTCCGGACCCTTCATCCACTCTAGGGGGCAACCAGCCGGGTTCAAGTCCGATTTCTGGACCGGATACACTGGGATTTCGTGGGGTACTGTGGCCATGCGCGGCTACGGACAGTTCTGCCCCATCGCTATCGCCTCGGAGGTCTTCGCGGAGCGCTGGACGCCCCTCATCGTTCGCGAGCTGTTCTGCGGCAGTCATCGCTTCAATGAGCTACTGAACGGCCTGCCGCGGATCCCGCGGTCCCTTCTGGTGCAGCGTCTCCGCTCGATGGAAACCGCTGGTGTGGTCGAGCGCCGGGTGGACACCGCGGGTCGTGGTGTCGAATACCATCTGACACCGGCCGGAGTAGAGCTTGGAGACGTCGTGCTCCGGCTTGGAGACTGGGGCAAGCGCTGGGCCGATATTCCGGTTGGTCCGCAGAACCTCGATCCCGACCTTCTTATGTGGGACATCCATCGCCGGCTGGACGAGGACCACATGCCGGACCGCCGGGTCGTGGTCCAGGTCGATCTCACCGGGGCGAACCTGAAGAACTACTGGCTGGTGCTGGAGCGCCCAGCGGCCTCGGTCTGCTGGACTGATCCCGGCTTCGAGGTCGACCTCCTGGTCCAGGCCGATTCCGTCGCCTTACACCGCGTCTGGGTGGGTCAGCTTCCGCTCGATTCGGCGCTACGCGAAGGTCTGATCGAGCTCGATGGCCCAGCGGACCTGTGCCGCGCCTTCCCGAACTGGCTCAAGCTGAGCGTATTCGTCGAGCGGGATACACGAGGTGTTGGGGAAGGGTCCTCCTCGGGAGGGGACTGAG
>JAHWJF010000168.1 GCA_019348515.1 Chloroflexota bacterium
TGGCCTCGTCGATGCCATGCCGGCCAAGGGTTGGGCCTATCAGGACGTCTACCGTCGTCTCCAGGAGGCTCTCACCGCGCGAGGATTGAAACTCGCCTTTATCCACCTCGATTTTCCGATGGAGTCCGCCGCGCCGGGATGGGTCGACGTCCGCGATGCCGAGGATTTCGTACGCGGCGAGCTGGACATCCCGTGCGGTCTCATCTACGTCTCCAAAATTGGTGGCGAGACCTCGAACGTGGCGTTCCGGGACGCCGTCCTGGATGCCTATCACGAGTATCGAGCGGCGGGGGGACGGCCCGATCATCTCGAGCTGACGAGTTGGTATGCTTACCCGACCTCCACTCTCCCCGAAGACGACGAGGCTAACGCGCCGTTCATGAATCTTGTGCGGGATTTCGCCCTCCTCGGCGGGGTGGCGCCGCGAGTGGCGCCGGGGACGCCGCCGGCGGCCAGCCCGGTCGCCGCGGAGGGATCGTCGGCGGCCAGAGACTGAACTAACGCATGAGAAAGCATCAACTAGCTCGTTTGCCCGTGGCCGCAGCGCCGGAGCGCATAACGTGTCGTTCCGGTGGACGGCACGTTGCAGGAGGGATCTCGTCGTTGTGCGTGCGTGTGCAATGAAACGACGAGATCCCTCGTTCCTCGGGATGACACGAGCCTGCGTCGCCGTTCTCGTTCTTCTACTGGCCAGCTTCGCTCAAAGCATGACTCTCGGCGCCAGCTCTCGAATCTCGCCGCTCGCCTCGCCGATGGCGTCCCCGGTTCCCGTCGCGCGGGCGCTTGATCTCGCCGCGATGGCGCTGACTCCGAGCGATCTGGACGATCTCGGCCTCACCGGCTTCGGTCAGCAGACGAGCGCGTTCCTGACCCTGGAGGAGCAGGTAGAGCAGCTTGCCACGGCGGCCAGCCTCGGCATGGATGCCGACGCGATCGGCTCCGGCCTCGCCGCGGCGGGATTCCAACGCCGCTATCAGCGACAGCTCGGGCTCCCCTCGCGGCCGGGTGCGCCTCCCTCCCGGCTGCACACGTTCGTTGCTCCCTACGTGATCGAATACGCCTCGAGCGAAGGAGCCGCGGCCGGATTCGCTCTCCTGGAGACCGAGGCGCCTGACGCGCGGATGAAGGATGTGCCGGAGACCCGCGTCATCGGCGATCGCTCCGAGGTCACGCGCTTTCGGCAATCGAGCGAAAACGGCGAGCCGTACCGCGCGCTGGACCTGACCTTCCAGGTCGATAACCTGGTCGCGGGCGTCACGGTTGGGGAGTTCCACGGCCGGGAGCCTGACCTGGCGACGGTCGAGGCGCTGGCCGAACGCCTCCTGGAACGCGTCCGGCTCGGTCAGGCGAGCGCCGATCCCGGTTTGAGCAATCTGGCGCTGCGGCTCGGCGGCCCGGACATCGAAACCCGCTCTGACGAGTATGGACGCATCAGCGGCCAGACCTTCCCCAACTACAGCGAGACGCCGGATGAGTTTGCCGATCGCACCCAGCGCTATGGCGACGCCGTCGCTGTCTACGGTGTGGGACAGAGCATCCCGGTCGGCGGCCCGGCACGCACCGACGACACCCGCTACTTCGTCTCGCTCTACGAGTTCGGCAGCGAGCGGGACGCCGTCGGCTGGCTGCAAGACGGCGTGGCGCGCGCCGAACTTTCCCCAAACGTCATCGCCGCCACCCCGGTCGCGGGCGCGGCGGTCATCGGCGACGCATCAGCGACGCTGGCGATCGCTACCGAGCGGGGTGGAGCCGGGACCGCTCGCGGCTATCTGGTCGAGGTCCGGGTCGGGGCGCGGACGGCGCAGGTCCAGTTGCTCGGCGTCCCCGATGTGCCCCTGGCCCCCGTCGAAGAGCTGGCGCGGTCGCAGGTCGCCTGCCTCCAGGCGGGAGCCTGCCCCGGCTACGCGTCACCACCGGCGAGTCTGCCGCAGCCCGCGGCGACCCCTGAAGCCACACCAGGCCCCGGCGGACCCTCGGGCACGCCGAAATCGTGTTCCCTGGACATCGCGGCCGCCGGGACACCGCTGGCCGGGACGCCGCAACCGCCGCTGCCGGCCAATGAGACCGGAAACGAGCCCACGACTGCTCCCAACATCATCGTCATTGTCACCGACGATCTCGATGCCCGGTCGGTCGCCTGTCTGCCCAACGTGCAAGCCCTCCTCGCGGCGGAGGGCGTGACCTTCACCAATGCGTTCGCCACGACGCCGCTCTGCTGTCCCTCGCGCGCCTCGATCCTGCGCGGACAGTACGCCCACAATCACGGCGTCCTCAGCAACAGCGGCGACAACGGCGGCTTCCCGACGTTTTACCGTCTCGGGGACGAGGAATCGACCGTCGCCACCTGGCTCCAGGACACCGGCTACCGTACCGCCCTCGTCGGCAAATACCTCAACCGTTACCCCAAAGGAGCCCCGGCGAGCCACGTGCCACCCGGCTGGGACGAGTGGAGCGCCTTCGCCTCGAGCGATGAGGATGAGGGCGGCTCGTACTACAGCGGGTATGCCCTCAACGTGGACGGCGACACCGTCTTCTATGGACAGCAGCCAGCCGAGTACTCGACCGACGTGCTCACTGCCGAAGCGACCGATTTCGTCGATCGCGCGGCCACCTCCGGCGACCCCTTCTTCCTATATATAGCGCCGTTCGCGCCTCACGGGCCGTCCACGCCGGCGTCGCGCCACACCGGGGCGTTCGCGGACGTGCAGGCGCCGCGCCCACCGTCGTTTGACGAGGACGACGTCAGCGATAAGCCGACCTGGGTACAGGCCCTCCCCCCATTGAGGGCCGACCAGATCGCACTCCTCGACGATCGCTATCAGCGGCGGCTGCGCTCGCTCCTCGCGGTCGACGAGATGGTCGCCTCCCTCATCGAAACCCTCACCGCCGCCGGCACCCTGGACAACACCTACATCCTGTTCACGTCGGACAACGGCTACCACCTTGGCGAGCACGGCATCCCGGTCGGCAAACAGTCTCCATACGACGAGTCGCTCCGCGTGCCCCTGATCGTGCGCGGCCCAGGAGTTCCGACCGGCGTGGTCGAGGAGGCCATCGCCCTCAACATCGACCTCGCTCCCACCTTCGCCGAGCTGGCGGGCGCCTCCCCCGCGCCCTTCGTCGACGGCCGCTCGCTGGTGCCGCTCCTGCATGGCGAAACACCCGCCGGGTGGCGGCAAGGATTCCTCGTCGAGCACTACGGCCGCACCCTCCCCGACCAGTGGGGCACATCCGGGCCGGTCCCGATGGAGGAAGCATCGCGAGACGGGGACGAGGACGATCTCGAGGAAGCTGATGGGGACGAGGTGATCGGGGTCACGCCGATCGACTCCCCGCCCTACCTGGGGCTGCGGACGGAGCAGTATCTCTACGTCGAGTACGCGAACGGCGAGCGTGAGCTCTACGACATGCCGGCCGACCCCTATCAGCTCCAGAACCTGGCCGCGACCGCCGACCCGGCGCTGCTCGCGGATCTTGCCGCAAGACTGGACCAACTGCGCGTCTGCGCCGGCGCGGACTGCCGCAGCGCGGAGGACACCCTGCCCGGAGTGCCGCTCGTCGATTAGGGCGACGCGCGAAGACCATGTCATCCCGAGGAACTGCACGTGCACGTTGCACGAGGGATCTCGTAAGAATGCGGGTCCAGGCCGGAATCGCGCGATTCCTCGCTGCACGTGCAAAGGGCTCGGATTGACACCAGGTGCGAACACTGCACGAGCTCACAGACATGGCTCAGCGCATCCCGAGGCCGGAGGACCGTTATGGAAGGTTGCGAAGGCTGCAAAGAATGCAAAGGCTACGAGAGGCAGGGCGGGGGACCGGGCGCGGCGTGGGCATGGTGCCGGTGCTCACCACCCGGAGCTCGTACTCCGTCGTGGATGGCTGAAACGGGGGAGTGATGTCAGACGTGATCGTGCCGGCCAGCGCCCTGTACCGGACTCTCTTCCCCGAGGACCACGACCAGGGTGATCCCTATATCCTGACACCGCCACCGGAGGCGCGAACCCGGTTCACGTTCTACGTCTACACCACGGGCGAAGACCCGGTTTCCGGCCGCGCTTTTCCGGTCTACGGTTCCCACGACCTGGTGAGCTGGCAGCGCCTCGACGATGCCCTCGTGGTCGGAGTGGAGAGCAGCCACTGGGCGCCCTGCGTTCAGTATCTTCCCCAACTCGACCTGCCCTACGTCATGCTCTACTCGCGGGCCATCGGGGTCGGGGCGGAGGGGCACGTTGGGCATGCGATCCGCCGCGCCCACGCCCGCCAACCGGAGGGGCCGTTCGTCGATTCCGGTCACGTGCTGACCGGCGACCTCGACTTTGCGATTGACCAGGACGTCTACCGCGCCCCGGACGGCTCGTTGCAGCTCGCCTTCGCCATGGACTTCATCGCCGACGAGCCGTACGGCACCGGTATCGTCGAGGCTCCTATCAGCGACGATCTGACGCGCCTCGAAGGGCCTCCCCGCATCCTCGCCCGGCCGCAATACGCCTGGCACGTGTACGAACCGTCACGAGTCATGCCCTGGAAGACGATCACCGGTATCGACTGGGACCGCCAGGCGGTGCGCTGGCACACGGTCGAGGCGCCGGTCGGTGGACTCGTCTCACCGCGGGGGAAGCGGGTCTATCTCTACAGCGGAGGCTGCTTCTACGGGTTCTACGCCGTCGGCGCTCTGGTCGAGGACGAGGACGGCGGCCTGTGTGACATCACCGACGGCAAACACGATTTCGTGATTGGGCCGCGACCGGAAGACGGATTTTTCGCGCCGGGGCATTGCTCCTGGCTGCACCTTGCCGATGGACGGGACTATCTCCTCTTCCACGCCCGCTTCGGCGCTCCAGACGCGAAACGGCAGATGGCCCTCGCGCCCTTGTGCTGGACCGCTGAGGGTTGTCCCACGGCTGAGCCGGCGAAGAGTTGCCAATCGCCATAGGCAGAAGGGTCTCTTGAAACATCGATAGCAGACGATGATGAACCGCCTGCATAGCGCCTTCCGGACGTTGGGGCTTGGTGGTCTGCGGCCACAGGAACGGCTGGTCGGCTGCGGGTTCTCGTGGCCAAGAGTAGCGCACATTGTGCAGTGCCGCGACGCCGTTCTCGGTGCAGACTCCTGAGCCGATGATCTATGACCGTGGGATCGGTGGAGTACGACGAGAGGGATATGCGGATCGCCACGGCGCCAGCGTCGGTCGGAGTTCGAAGTCCCTCGACCCCAGCCCTGGCTCACAGGAGCACCGTTCGGTGTGGATAACCCAGCGATCCGCTCCCCTATTCTCGGCGCATCATCGTCGGATCGCATCCTCCAAATGGGGCATTTTGGCGCGTGTTGCCGCCCGTCACGTAAGGAAATGCAAGACCTGGCACTCGCAGACAGGTCGATGGTGCCACATGCCCCATAGAGCAGCACGAGTGGTTCGCCCGTGCCGTGGAGCTCGTATTGCATCCGCAAGCCGTTCACCGGACTGGATACGCGCCGGTGAACGGCATCCTTCATGTCGTTTCCTTTCGGTGATGCGGTATCGCCGCTCTGCCCGGCACGCTATTTCGGCCCTGTCAGGAAAATTCCGGTGGCGGCGATGCTCGCGATGGATCTCCTTCGTTGCATGGTGCTCCACCCCCATGGTTGCCCCTCGCCGTCAGGCGCGGACAACGATCATTCGATTGCGCGTCGGAGAGGAGGTGGGCCAATGTCCCCGCTGATGCTAGTTCATCTGTTGACCATCGACGTCGGTGCCCAAGAATTGGGGGTTGCAGTGCAGCCGGCGCCGCGGTACTCACAATTGGTCCCCAATACAGGCGCGCAGCACGCGCAGCGCCCCGTGGACGCGGGCACGAGCTACCGCTTCTGAGCAGCCCAAAATTGCGCCGATCTCCGCGTACTCGAGACCGAAATACTTGCGCTGCACCAGTGTCGCCCACTGCTGAGTCGGCAGGGCGGCGACGCATGCCTCCAGCTCGCGACGGAGCGTGTGGCCACCGAGCCGGTCGATGGCGAGCAGATTCGTGCCCCCGACCTCGGCTGCCTGCTCCTTACTGGGCGAAGACGTGGGACCGTACCGGCGCTGATCGCTCAAGAAGGCGTCGGTCGCTATCGTGAAGAGCCATGACCGGTAGTTCGCGGACTTATCAAGACTGCCAAAGGCGTGGAAGGCTTTCAGCAGCTCTCTTGGTGGAGATTGCTGGCCTCAGCACGGTCGCGAGTCAGGTGCACGGCGAAGCGGTAAAGGTCTGCCTGGTAGTGAGCCAGCACGTCGTCAACGGACGAGTAGTCCACATCCGGGCGCCGCTCAACATGGTTTGTCGAGGTCAACACTGCTCCGGTCTCCGTGATCACGCCGTTTGGTCTCGCCTACGCTTCTCGGCAGCAATCGGGGCACAGGCGTCACCGGCATGATTCGCGTCGTGTCTTGCCTGCTTCTGCCAGCGAAGCTCACCCTCAGGTGCGGCGCAATCCAGCCAACAGCGCAGCGTCCAACGGTCGGCATCACCGTTCTGCCGGCTATCGGCAGCGGTGACTTCCTCCAAGTGGGTGAACCCAGATGGGTGGTTTGCAGGGGGCACGTCGATCTCTCCCTACCTCATCCTCGTCAACGAGACCCAGCTAGGGAATTGGGGACTATCGCGGCGCGACGATGAAGTCCCTGCCGAGTCACGATGGCTGCCTTCCGCCTTCGCACGCGGATAAGCGGAGACAGCACGAACCGAACGCCGCGATCGACTCTCGATTGCATGGGCCTGGTTCGATGGACAGGCGCGGCATGCTGTGCCCCTGCCGCTACCTGGAGTCGCGTCTTGAGGAGGTATGCCGCTACAGTTGCGCGCGCTCGGCACGTTGATGGGGCTGATGTGGTGCAGATTCGGGACTACATTGATAGCGACTGGCCGTCCGTCTGGAAGGTCTTCCGGGAGGTCGTCGCCGCCGGCGATACGTATGCGTACGACCCGGAATGGTCTTCTGAGCAGGCTCGGGAGGTGTGGGTCGAGGATTCTCCCGGCCACACGGTTGTCGCCTACGACGGATCGGGGCTGCTCGGGACGGCGAAGATGGGACCGAATCGTCCTGGTCCGGGCGCGCACGTCGCCACGGCGAGTTTCATGGTCGCTGGAACTGCGCGGGGCCGGGGTGTTGGGCGCGCGCTCGGCGAGTACGCGCTCTCCTGGGCACAAGAGCAGGGGTACGCGGCAATGCAGTTCAACGCCGTTGTGGAGTCGAACCACGTCGCGGTGCGGCTGTGGCAGGAGCTTGGATTTCAGATCATCGGAACCGTTCCCGAAGCCTTCGCACACCCAGCACTCGGCCGTGTCGGCCTGCACGTCATGCACCGGCGCCTCTAAGTGCCGCGATAGAGAGGAGGTGTCATTCTGAGCCCACAGGCGAAGAATCTC
>JAHWJF010000511.1 GCA_019348515.1 Chloroflexota bacterium
CGTCGTCTGAACTCCCGTCCGGAGGAGAGTATCTCTTGCGGGAGTTCAGAAACACCCGGGCGCCGACCTCGACCACAAGTCGCCGGGACGACGATCCGAGAGCTGCTCGTGAGTGATACGCGGGATGTCGAGGTGGATGTCGATGCGGTCCAGCAGCGGACCGCTGATCCGCTTCTGATACCGGCCGATCGCTCCTGGAGCACAGCGGCAGGCGCGGCGGGGGCCGCCGTAGTACCCGCAGGGACACCCGTGCAGAAACTAATCACGGCGGTCCTGAACTACAGCGATCCTATTCGCTCGGTGACAAGAAGCGACCGAGATCCGCAGTACGCAGCGACTGACACTATGCCCAAGCATAGTGAGAACTACTGCACGTTGCGCATGGATCGGTGCATTCGATTTCGCACAGGGTAGTCGCGAAATAGAGGAGCGTGCGGGTAGAGAAACGTTCCGTTTTAAGCACCTATTGCGGCGAGAGCTTCTGCTCAATTCTGCGCAGACGAGCGGAATCCAGTGACAGTCTCACAAAGGGTCCAGCCGCTTGAAAAACTCCCTGGAGCCTCCTGGTGAGACGTTCCAGGGCCTATAGATACTCTACTTCGCGGAGGAAAATTGCTCGGAGCTGGGTATCAAGACCCGCACCCGTTCCAACCGGATCGCCACTCGGCGTTCTTCGACAGGCTAGATTGATTGTGAGACGCCCGCACCGCCTCGTTGCTGCTTGTCAAGAGCCTCCGAACCTCTAGTTGATCGCACCCAGCCCGGTGATCTCGCGCCCGACGATGACCGCGTTCATGTCGTGCGTCCCCTCGTACGTGACGACCGCCTCGAGGTCACACAAGTGGCGCATCACGTCGTGGTCCTGCAGCATGCCGTTGCCGCCGAGGATCTCGCGTGCCGTTGCCGCCACCTCACGGGCCATTGCGGCGCAGCTTAGCTTGGCGTAGGCCGTCATGCCGGGTGTGGCCCTTCCCTGGTCCAGCAGCCGACCGAGCTGCAGCACGAGGAGCTGGGCCTTGGCGATCTCGCCCAGCATTCGCACGAGCTTGGCTTGGATGAGCTGGAAGGCGGCGATCGGCTTATCGAATTGTTCGCCGCGGAGCGCGTGGGTCAGCGCCGCCTCGTAGCAGGCCATCGCCTCACCGATGGCGTGCCAGGCCACGTAGTGCCGCGAGATGGTGAGGACCTGCGCCACGGCCCGAAAGCCCCCTTGGTGCAGGCGGTTCGCCGCCGGGACGCGACAGCCTTCCAGTTGAATATCAGCCTGCCAGATTCCCCGCTGTGCGAGCTTCCCCTCGATGACCGTCTCCGAAAAGCCGGAGTTGGGGACTTCAACGAGGAAGCCGGCGATGCCGTCTTCGGCTCGTGCCCAGATAATCGCGACATCACAGATCGTCGCGTTGCCAATCCAGCGCTTGGTTCCATTCAGGACGTAGTCGTCGCCGTTACGGACGGCCCGCGTCGCCAAGTGCGAGGCATCGCTGCCATGATCGGGCTCTGTCAGCGCGAACGCCGCGATCGCCTCGCAGCGTGCCAGTCGCGGCAACCAGTGGGTCTTCTGCTCTTCCGAGCCGCAGGTGGCGATCGTCGTCACGCTCAGCCCGGCTTGGACGTTGAAGAAGGTGGAGAACGACGAATCGACGCGGCTCAGCTCCTGCAACACCAGACCGAAGGCGACATTGCTCATCCCGGGACAGCCGTGCCCCTTCACCATGCGCCCAACGGCATCGAGCGCGGCGAGCGCGGGCAGGAGCCCTACCGGGAACTCCGCATCCTCCCAGGCCTGCCGCGCCACCGGGCGAAGCCGCCCCTCGGCAAAGAGGCGGACGCAGTCCCGGATCGCACGCTCCTCGTCGGTCAGCAGTAAGTCGGTCAGGAAGAAGTCGACCTCTGGGGACGACCGAGCGGTTTTGACCCCGTTCACGGCCTACAGTCCTTCCGTGACCATTGATTGAGGAGACCATCGAACATCGTGGGCATGACCCTTCTCCGTAGGGTCCTCGGTGAGGCTGCTAGTGGATCCGCTTCTCCTGCCCGGCCCACTCGCGCTCACGCAGCACGAACTTCTGCACCTTCCCGGTCGAGGTCTTGGGCAACTC
>JAHWJF010000169.1 GCA_019348515.1 Chloroflexota bacterium
ATGCAGTCGACAGACCCCCGGCTCGAAATCGTAGTCTCGCGTTGGTCAGGGGATGAAGTGGCGACGCCGGCCGCCAACCGACAAACACGGCCCTCCGCACGCTCTCGTGTGGCCCTAACAAAAGACATGGCCCGGGGAGACTCAATATTGGCGCGACCGCGGCTGGCAGTTAGGCCACGGCCTCAGTTTGCTCGGTTGGATTTCGCTGGCGCCAGGCATGTAGCCCGCCGGCGAGGGCGGATGCCTCAAACCCGACGCTCCGTAAGTGAGACGCCGCACGGGCGCTCGTCGCTTCGTCTGGTCAGGTGCAGTAGGCGACGATCGGGCGCTCTCGCGGCTGCTGCTCCGCCCAGTCGCTCACCTCCCCGGGCGACACCCGCACGCTGCCCGGGATCCCCTCGTCGCCTCGTCCCATGGATGAGCGGGAGCGCACGTCGAGGACAATTGGAGGATCTGCGCCTGCCAGGGCTTCCGCGAGCTCCTCTGGCGTGATGCGCGGCACCGCTTCCGAGTCGCCACCGAACAGCCCCGTTGCTGTCGATTCCCGTTCTTCAGGGAGGGTCTCCTTGGCCGTCGCCCGGCCGTAGGCGGCGATCAGCGGCGTAGCGGACACCCCATGCAGAATGACGGAGGCGATCACCACGACTCCGGTGATGGCAAGCAGGCGCTCCGCCCCCGGGACACCCTGCAACACCACCAGCAACCCGAACAGGAGCGAGGCCAGACCACGCGGCCCGAACCAGCCGATGAAGGTGCGGGCGCGTGTGCTGACCACCGCCCGCCGCAGCACCAGGCCAATCGCCAGCGGCCGCGCGACGAACAACACGATCAGCGCGAATAGCAGCGCCGGCACCAGCGGAATCGATCCGGCCAACGACGACAGCAACGCCCCGAAGAGGACGAAGGCGAGCAGCATCGCCATTTCGGCGGTGATCTCGCCGTACTCGAGGAAGCAATCGCACAAGTCGAAGTCGGTTTTGACGATCACCGCCCCGGCGAAGAACACCGCCAGGAAACCGCTACCGCCGACCGCCTCACCGGCGACGTACGCCGCCAGCACCGTGCCCACCCCATAGAGGGCGCGATACTCCCGGCTGATCGGGACGCGTGAGCGAAACGTTTCAATCAGCCAGACGCTGACAAACCCGACCACTGCCCCGGTCACCGGCCCCACAACGAAGAGCCGCCCGAGCAGCACCGCCCAGTCGGATGCGCCGCCGGTCTCCCCGAGCGCGATCGTGGAGAGGATCAGGATGAGAGGTAGCACGACGATATCGTTGGTCCCGGCCTCTGTAGTCAGTGCCTGCCGGATCGAACGCGGGACGCGCTCGTCACGGACAACATCGCGCAGCACCACCGGGTCGATCGAGGCCAGAATCGATCCCAACAGCAGCGACTCGACCAGCGTCAAGCTGAAAATCAATATCGCCGCTCCCGCGACAAGAGCCACCGTCAGCAGCGTACCGGGGCCTAGCGCCAGCACAGGCACGAGCCAGGCACGCTCACCTTCGTCGAAGCGGAGGTTGACCGCGTCAAGAAAGAGGACGAAGGCGAGACTGAGGATAGCGACGACTTCCAGCGCCTCATCATGAACGCCGATCTGCAGCAGTCCAAGCCCACCATCGCCGAGGAGTAGGCCGAGGCCGAGGAAGATGATCGGCACCGAGATCGGTGCGGTGCGCACGATGCCGGACACCAACCCGGAGAGCATGAGCACCATCGCGACCATGGCGAAGGGAATGAGAATCTCGTGCATCGCCTATTACGGAGGGTGATGGGTGATGGGTGATTGGGTGATTGGGTGACAGGGAGATACAGAGGGGGCGCGTGCATCCCGCTGGCATGGCATTGCGACGTGATGATGAGTCCGTTGGGAGATACGGGGCAAGTCACCCAACACGCTAACACCCATCACCTTACACAGGAAGGACGAACGTGAAAAACGCCACCTTGCCGTCGTCGGCGTCCTGAACATCCATCACCAGGGCCGGATCGAAGATACCGTCCGCGGCATTGGCCGGTTCGTCCGGGAAGTAGAGTTGGGTCGTCAGCACCGGCTCATTTTGTGCCTGCGCCATGACGTGGATGTGTCGCGTGCGGCCAGGATAGAGCCCCGGGACGATGGTCTCGAGGGTGAATCCGCCGTCCTCATCCGCGAATTGGTGCCCACGCAACCGGTAACCCTGGTTGTCGTAAACCCCCGCATCGTCCGCCTGCCAGAAGTCGAGGAGCGCTCCCGGAATCGGCTGGCAATCGGTGTTGTACACGTAGCCGCCGACGACCAGCCGGGTTCCAGGCATCTCCGGCTCGAGCAGTGAGCGGCGCTCCGGGGATTCGGGCGTGTAGAACGGCCCCGCGGTCTGCGGCAGGGTCGCTGCCAGATCGTCGTCATCGCACTCTGGGGTGGGCGCCAACGACGGTGTGGCAGTTGGCCCCGTCGACTGCGCCAGCGTAATCCCCGCCGATCGCCCCCCTAACGCCGCGAGTGCCAGCGGCGCCGGCAGCGCCAGCGCGAGGGCAAGCTTCTGGAAGCTTCGCCGGTGCATTCGTGTGTTCACCAGGATTTCCACATTACGCTCCTTCGATACTCAGCATGTCTTGGGGCCGAGGTATATCTGGCGACATGCCATCCAGGCATGCCCTGTAGACGACACCGAGGGCCGACCTGGATTCACCGGCCCACGTTCATGGCGCTTCTCATCGATGGTTGTAGAACTCCACCTGCCAGCGCCATGCCGACCCGTCTTCCGCGTTCCACCATGTCAGCAAGATCCCGACTTCGCCGCCAGGGAGGATCACTGGTCGGCCGAAGTCGGCGGCCACCGGCCAGAGATCTTCGCGCCGGATCTGTCCGTCTTCGACGGTCAGCCGCGCCATCGGCCGTTCCGCCGTGCGCGCCAGCCCGGTCCCACGAGCCAAGAGCTGGCCATCATCATTCCGCACCGCCACGTCCAGTGTCTCGGGCGCCGCGTGGACCAGCAGAACGTCCGTGGCATCGAGCCGCCCCCGGGCGAAAGGCAACCCCTGGGCGGCGGCATTCGGGTACCAGAGATCCCAGACCTGTGGCGAACCCATCGTCCCTCTCGAGCTCATGCGCATACTGCCGGGTAAGACTCTTCGCCTATTCGAAAGGAAGCGACGATGACCGAGAGATCGGCCCTGTTGATCGCCTCTTCGAACCAGCGCCGGGCCGTCGCTTCGTTCTCTGCCTCAGTCGTCGCCGCACAGACGCCCGGCGTCGCCACTTGGGCCGTAACGGACCAAGTCATGCTCTCGGCGCGTGTGACGCGAGTGCAAGCGCAACAACGAAGACACCTATGGCGATACGGCGCATCGAATTCCCTCCGGGGACGAGACAGGCTGATCGATTCCGTGCGTGGCGCAAAGGGCCGAGCATGACCGTGACTCTGCTCGCCTCACGGGGCTACACGCCACTCTGCCGAAGTCACAATGCCATCCACGAATCAGAAACACGCGCACGAGCATGACCTGGGCCAAGTTCGTCGAACTCATAGTGCGGCGTTTCGCTTGGAGCGTCCACGAATCTATCGTCACGGCGTGGATAAGATCGCCTGCGAAGGAGACGGGGCGTCATCTGCTCCGTCGAAACCTGGCATTGCCGCAGGCAACCAGAGCGTAAAGGTACTACCTACTCCAACCGTGCTCTCAACCGTCAGCGTGCCGCCTTGCATTTCGACTAACCGCTTGGCAATTGCCAACCCGAGACCGGTTCCTCCGAATCTGCGCGTCGTGCTGGCGTCGGCCTGCCGGAACTCATCGAAGATGCTCGTGAGCGCCTCGGGGGCAATGCCGATCCCGGTGTCGGCCACACTGATCTCCACCCCGTCACCGCACCAGCGGACGGTGCTCTGCACATGCCCCCGCTCGGTGAACTTGATGGCATTGCCGACCAGGTTGAGCAGTACCTGGAAGAGGCGGTCCGGATCGGCCGCCACCGGGGGAAGTTCTGGTTCCAGCACAAACTGTGAGCGAATCCCTTTGGTCGCCGCTTGTGCGGCGACCATACGGTGGACCCGTTCGATCACATCACCAACGTCGACGGGATGGATTGTCAGATCCAACCGGCCGGCCTCGATCCGGGCCAGGTCGAGCAGATCCTCGACGAGGGTGGTGAGCGTCTTCGTGCCCGACTTGGCGATATCGATGAACTCGCACTCCTCGGGAGTGAGACGCGTGCCGGCGCTTTCCGCGAGCAGCTCGACATAGCCGGACACGATCGTGAGCGGAGTGCGCAGCTCGTGGGTCGCCATCCGTAGAAAGGAGCTCTTGAGCCGGCTCGCTTCCTCTGCCGCATCTTTGGCGGCCCGCAACTCCTCTTCCGCCCGCTTGCGATCCGTCACATCGACCATGAATCCTTGCCAGTACTTCGGGCGGCCCTCGTCGTCACGCGCCAGCCACACTTGATCGAGAACCCAAACGATCCGTCCGTCACGCGCGAGAAAGCGGTATTCGGCAGAAGCCGCCTCGCCAGTTTTCCGCGCTTGGGCGAAAACCGACTCAACCCGTTGGCGATCGTCGGGGTGAAGCCGTTCGCGCCAGAGGGTGGGGTTCGCGAGCCATTCCTCGGGCGAGTAGCCAAGGAGCGCCTCGACCCGAGGACTGACATAGAGGGGCGACCCGAGCGCGTCCGCGGGATCGACATACACGGCGGCCGGGATCTGCTCGACAAGTGTGCGATAGCGCGCTTCTGCCTCGCGCAACGCCGCTCCCGCTGCCTTGTAGGGCGTAATGTCCTGCATCTGAGAAACGAAGTAGAGCGGCTTGCCGCTGGGATCGTGGACGAGGGAGACGGTCAATCTTACCCAGGCAATGCGCCCGGTCCTACACAGATAGCGCTTTTCGATCTGGTACGTGTTGATCTCCTCGGCAAGGAGCTGGCGCGCCAGTTCCAGGTCCGCATCGATGTCTTCGGGATGGGTAATGTCGTGGAACGTCTTGGCCAGGAGCTCGTCCTCCGAATAGCCGAGAATGCCGCACAGGGCACGGTTCACCTGCAGGAAGCGCCCTTCGGGAGAAACCAGCGCCATCCCGATCGAGGCGCCGTTAAAGGCGCCGCGAAATCGTTCCTCGCTCTCTCGAAGAGCCCGGTTCGCGTCCTCCGCCGTCTCCTTGGCCGCCACCAGTTGCTGCTCAGCGCGCCTGCGCTCAGTGACGTCTCGCACGATGGAAGACGTGGCGATCACGTTTCCATCCGCGTCGCGGATCGGCGAGGTTCCCAACAACACCTCGATCCGGCAGCCGTCCTTGGCCAGCCGGGTCGTTTCATATCCTTCCACACGTTCGCCGCTACCGACTCGCTCCAGGAGATGGCTCACCTCTCCCGCCAATTCCGGAGGCGCAAGCATTGCTAGCGAGCGGCCAACAGCCTCATCCGCGGAGTACCCATAGAGTCGCTCCGCCGCGGGATTCCAGTGCGTGATCGTGCCGTCGAGATTGGCGCCGATGATGGCTTCAGAGCTCGACGCGACGATCTCGAACAATCGCGCCCCGGCTTGCTCGACCGTGGGCCGGTGCGGCGCTCTGCGGAGGAACAAGGCGCGGGCAGCGCCGGAGCGAGCAGAAATATCCATCGACCACGCTTTGACGCGTAGAATGACACCACCCTTCCCCCGGATCTCGATCTCGCCGTGCCACGGGCCTTCCGGGGGGGCATCCCTCTCCACCGGGTTGCTCCGCTCGACCGCTCGCGTGATAAGCTCCGCGACGTTGAGCTGGAGCAACTCGTCCCGTCCGAAGCCAAGAAGCGACGCCGCGGGGTTGGCGTCGATCACCTGGCCGGTTTCATCGGCGATGAGAATGGCGTCTCGCGACCCGTGGAACAGCGCGCCGAAGTGATCGCCGAGGGTGGACAGTGTGTCGGCGTCCAAACCGTCACCGCGGTGACGACGACGGCTCTGGTGAATGTCGAGCATTACTGTCTCATCATCTTCGCGATCACCAACGCTCGCGGTTGGGACGCTCTGGAGCTCCACCCAACTTTTGGGTATGCGTTGTCGAACATGGTTTTGCGTGGTGATCCTACCATGCGCTCCTAGCTACGACTCGAGCTCGGTAACGTGGGCAACAGAAGACCGGAACGAATAGGCCCATCAGCGCGGGCCCCAGAACACCAGCATGTGCCATCCAGCGGGCCAAACCGCACGGTCGACAATCCAACCACCACTACTCAGGATAATCACGTACAAGATACTCATCACGCGCTCTTCAATGTCCTGAAAAGGGAACTGGGATAGTGGCCAAGCAGGATCTGAACCACGCGGGGGCCGCGTTGCAGCGGATTCTCGATCAATACCGCGCTGTGCTCGTGGACCGCAACATGGCGTTGCTTCTTGGTGCCGGGGTCATCTCCGAGCTTGGCGACTGGTTCAATACCGTCGCGCTCATTTCACTCGCCTATGGCTTCGGCGACGGAGCGCTGGGCGTCGGCGGCATGTTCGCGGCCCGCATGCTGATGCGCGGGTTCTTGCAAGGTCCAGCGGGGGCAATTGTCGACCGGTACGCTGGCCGCCCCTTGCTCTTTGCGAGTCAACTGGTCATGGCGGTCATCGCCGGCTCCTTCGCCCTCCTGATCGTGGTTCCCAGCTTATGGCTCCTGTATCTGCTGGTTATTCTGCTCGAGGCGACCAACTGCATCGCGCGTCCGGCGTTCATGGTTGAGCTGAAAGCCGAGGCGCCAGTGGAGCAGCGGTCCGCCGCGAACGGAGCACTGTTCGCCAGCATGACGACCGCTCAGCTCGTCGGGCCGCTCCTGGGCGCGCTTGTACTCGCTCCGTTTGGGACCGGGGCGGTCTTCATGCTCAACGGCTTGACATTCATCGGCGTCGCCGCCGCGGTTGCCCAGTTGCAAGGCGGATTGAATGCCAAAACAACGGTCGAGAACGCCCGTGGGAACCCCAATCCACCTGTTCCCGCCAAGCCGGAGCCAGAGACCATGGGCTACAGGTGGCTCCTGCGCCGCCAGGATCTCAGTTTGTACCTGCTGCTCTGGCTGAGTTTCACGCTTCTGGTTCAAGCCACGATCACGCTCTTCGTCGTGCGATCACTGACCCTCGGTCTTGATGAAGCTGGTGTTGGCTACTTCTATGCGGCGGTCGCCGTGGGATCAGTCGCGGGTAGTATCGCCGCGGGGGCCCATCCTCAGCTCGCGGCTTCACTCTATCCGGCAGCAGTAGCGATAGGAGTCGGCGCGATTGCCCTGGTGGTGTTTGGCGTCGCGGGGACCGTGTTGCTTTCGGTCGTGGCCCTCGTCATCGCCGGTTTCGCGACGGATTTCTGCGAGGTTGTCGGGCTCACGTACTTCCAAGAGGCGATACCGGATGCCATGTACGGGAGATTCTATTCCGTCTTTGTC
>JAHWJF010000170.1 GCA_019348515.1 Chloroflexota bacterium
TTACGGTAGAACGGTGGTTTCCGGTTTTTGCCGGCCTCGAGACATGGAACTGTGTTCCTGCCTCCATGTCCCCGCGTTGGGCAGAGATGGCGCGTCGGACGTGTATCGGCAGTCTAAAACGTCATTTTGCAGTACTTTCTTGTGCCTACTTGTCAATAACACTTGTTGGTATGCTATAATTAAGCAGACGGGCAGTGATGGGCTGCCCAGATTCTGACGGTGTTCCGCCGTCTCTGCTCCAGAAGGAGATTCTCGATTCCTGCCACACGCAGGCGCCGCGACAGCGCCGCCCCGGCGTCGAAGCCAAGTTCTACGGTCACCACGTCGTGGGCCCCGCGGACGACCAACGGGTCAGCTTCCCGTGATGCTGTCACCGTCGACGCGACTCTTCCTCAGGATCTTGCCTGGCGCCGCATCGATCTTCACGTTCACACACCCGCGTCGGCGGATTACCAGCAACCAGGGGTCAGCATTCTCGACATCCTGCACCGTGCTGAAGAGCGCGGTCTCGATGCGATAGCCCTTACCGATCACAACTCCGTCCGCGGCTACGCCGACCTCTGGCGGGAAATCGAGGATCTGGAGCTTCTCGAGTACCTCGGTAGGCAGAAACCTGCGGAAGCGGAGCGGCTTACCGAGTTCCGGCGCTTGCTCGCCAAGATTCTGGTTCTCCCCGGGTTCGAGTTCACCGCCCAGTTCGGGTTTCACATTCTGGCGATCTTCCCGGAAGGGACAACCGTGCGTCTGATGGAGCACCTCCTCCTCCTCCTGGGAGTGCCAGAAGACCGCTTTGGCAGCGGTGAGGTGGGGGCGACCACCGATGTCCTTCGCGCCTATGAAATTCTGGCCCAGCATGGCGCCCTGGTCATCGGCGCCCACGTCAACTCGACTCATGGCATCGCCATGCAGGGGCTGCGCTTCGGTGGGCAGACCAAGATTGCGTACACCCAGGATCCCAACCTCCACGCGCTCGAGGTGACCGACCTCCTGCCGGTTACCAATCGACGCTCGACAGCCCGCTTTTTTAGCGGCGTCAAGAGTGAGTACCCCCGACGCATGCACTGCATCCAGGGATCGGACGCGCACCGCCTCGAACAGGATCTGACGCGGGAGAGCAACCTGGGTGTTGGCGACCGGCCGACCGAGGTGCTATTGCCCGAGATGTCGTTCGCCGCGCTCAAGGCGCTCCTGGCGAGCAATGAGTTCGACCGCACCCGCGCCTTTACCGCGCCCCCGAGCGACCCGATCAAAGCCGCTCGCCTCGAGGGCAATACCGCGCATCAGGCTTTCCACGAGAGCGCGACATCGAAGCGGGGCCAGGGCGCGATCTTGCGCGACGTCGTCGCGTTTGCCAACTCCAGTGGGGGCCGCATTTACATTGGCGCATCGGCATCGGAGAAGCGTGCGATTGCCGGGCTGCAAGACGCGACATCGCTCGTCGCCGAGCTGACGCGCGACATCGCCGCTCAGATCACCCCGCCGGTCGAGGTGACATTCGAGGAGCCGGTGTCCGACGGCAAACCGGTCGTCGTGCTCACGGTCGCCGAAGGTGCGCGGAAGCCCCACGCCATCGCACCGGGCGGCATTTTCGTGCGCCGGGACACTGAGTCGGCACAAGCTACTCGGGACGAGATCGTGCTGATGGTGACAGGAGCGGGGTCGGCGGTCGCCACGGCGCCGGAGGCTCCCGCACCTAGTCCGGCAAACGGTCGCGCCCAGGTTGAAGCGGCGCCGCCGAGCGGCGCGGCGCCAGGGCCGCAGTCGCGAACCAATGGCCGGGGTCGCGCTCAGACGGTAGCCCGGAAGGAAAGCGATCGCCCGGTGCCGCCCTGGTCGGCAGACGACGACGCAATGCCGGGGGTCACGCCTGCGGAGCCCGTGGATGGACTCCTCGAGGTCTACGAGGAAGCCGTTGGAGCCGACCCGGTCGCGCCGACGACCGGTATCGAGGTTCTCCACGCATTTGAGCAGGATGGCACTCGGTACTACACGTTGCGCGATCTGCGGTACCACAAGCTGATCCACAACGTCACCAAGTCCACGGACCGCCGCCTCTGGCGAGCCGCAATTGGCCAGCGCGAGAAAGGCGATCTCGACGAGGCGGCCGTCCGCTGGAATGGCGATTTTGGCCTCTGGCGCTCATACCGTCAGCGGTCTGGAGACCGCCGGTATGACCTGGTGTATCGTGGTGATGGCGATCCCCGCGTTTTCTATGGCGTGAGTGAAGCAGGAATGGACGGTCGCTGGAAGGCGTTGTTGCCGGCGAAGGCGACCGCATGACACGGGTGCGCCGGGCGCCTGGACCGTGACCGGGCAGGCCGCCACGGCCGCCGCCATCCGCATCGGCATCAGTTCCTGGGGTGGTCTGCCGGGGTTCTACCCCTCGAGTGTCAAGTCGGGCGACAAGCTCGCGTGGTTCGCCCGGTTCTTCTCGGTCGTCGAGGTCAATGTCTCTTTCTACCGGCTCGTTCGCCCCGACACGTACGACCACTGGGCCGAGATCACTCCGTCCGACTTCGTGTTCGACGTCAAGGCGTTTGGCGAGCTGACCCACTTCCGAGAGCGACCGCCCGATGAGACGTTCGTGGCGTTTCGCGCCTCATATGCTCCCCTACGCGATATGCACCGCCTGGGTGGAGTTCTCTTTCAGTTCCCGCCGCGATTCGCCAATACCCCGCGGTCTCGCGCCTATCTCCGCCGAGTCGGCCGGGAGATGGCCGGCGACGTTACGGTGATCGAGTTTCGTAACCACACCTGGCTCGCTCCTGACAGTGTGGAGGCGACCTTCTCTCTGCTGGAGGAGGTGGGTCTCGCGTATGCCATCGCCGACGAGCCGCAGATCCCGAACGACACCGTGCCACCGATCCCGGCCGTCACCAACCCGGCTCTCGCCTACGTGCGGCTCCATGGCCGGAATGCGGCCGCCTGGTATCGGGGTGGCAGCGGGGGCGCCCGATACGACTACGACTACTCCGCCGCGGAGCTGGCAGAGTGGGCGGGGATCGTTGAGGACCTCGCGCGGCAAGCGCGCGAGGTGCACGTTCTGTTCAACAACAACGCGAAAGGCGCGGGGACACGCAACGCCCTGGCATTCGGTCAATTGCTCGGCCGTTCACCTCAGGATCCGCCGCCGCTGCCGCCAGAACAACGCCGGCTCTTCGACGAAGTCGACTGAGCGCTGGCGCCGTGCTGGCGCCGAGCGCTTACTCCTCCACGACGACGACGGTCTGGTCAAACAAGACCGGCAGCCGGCCCGTCCAGGGACCCTGTCGAGTCCCTTGCAACCAGGGTTTCTCAACGAACATCGGCACCCAGTTCCCGATCGGCACATAGACAGCGTTTTCGAGGACGAGCGCTTCCGCTTGCCGGTAGAGATCGTTGCGAACCGTCGTGTCGAGCTCGACATCAGCTTGGGCGACGAGGTCGGCAAACGCCGCCGCCGCCGCGCCGGGGTCGCCCCCGATCGGCTCCAGATCCGGCGACCAGTTGAACACGCCGCTCATGTACGGTGAGTCAGGCCGGAAAACGTCGCTGAGCAGGAATGGAGTTTCAGTTACCGTCTGCCACCACATGATTGCGAACTGGAGACCGCCTGTTTCGGCGATCAGCTCGTTGATCTCGGCTTGGGAGCGGGCATTGTCAAGCGTGATCGTGACACCGAGGTTCTCCTGGAGCATGTCCAGTACCGCCTGTACCCGTTCCAGCTCGGCGTCGCTTTCCCCGGCCGGTTGGTAAAAGACGATCTCCGGCAACCCCTGCCCGTCCGGATACCCGGCCTCCGCCAGGAGCGCCCGTGCCTGCTCGGGATCGAATGGGAACCCCTCCGGCGGCTCATAGCCGCTCAGCTCCTGGACGAGGGGCGGTGTAAAGACCATCGCCGGAGTCCAGGTTCCCGCGTAGATCTCGGCGTACCGGTCGCGGTCGAACGCCAGCCCGAACGCCCGGCGCACTCGGACGTCGTCAAACGGCGGCTGCCGGAAGTCCATGGCCAGCGAGCGGATGTGGGCTTGCGCTTCCTCGAGACGGACCATCTCCGCGCTCAGAGCCGGGTCAGCCTCGACCTCAGGCAGGAGGGACAGCGGCACATCGGCCGATGCCGCGTTGTCGTTGAGGTAGAGGTCGAGCGCGGTACGGGCGGCGTCCGGCCCATTAAAGACCGGCCAGACAATGCGCGTCAGCGAAGGAGACAGTGGGTCGTAGTAGTTCGGGTTTGGCTCCATGACGAACCGCGTATCACGCTCGTACTCGGTGAACTGCCACGGTCCAGTGCCGGCCCCGTTGAGAACGAAGTCTTGCTCTCCCGAGGCCTCCAGCACGGCCGGATCGACGACTGACCAGACGAACGAGGCGAGAAACGACGGGAAATATGTCGCGGGCTCGGCGAGCTCAACGACGACCGTACGGTCATCCTCGGCCCGGAATCCGAGCTCGGCCTCGGCCTCGCCCGCGATCCAGGCATCGAAGCCGCGGAGGGGCTCCATAAAGGCGACCATCGGTGACAGGTTGGCGGGGTCCAGAGCCCGCGTCCAGGAGGCAATGAAATGGTCGGCTACCACTGGGTTGCCGCTCGCGTAGGTTGCGCCCTCGCGAATGGTGAAGGTGTAGCGCAGCCCGTCCTGGGAGCGGACGACCTGCTCGGCAAGGTCAAGCGCGATTCGCCCGAATTCGTCGTACCGCAGAAACCCGCCCCAGACGTTCGGATACATGACCCAGAATCCACCATAGTCGGCTGACCGGTGCGGGTCGAGCGTTATCGCGTGCCCGTACGCGTCAAAGGGCACCGAGATCTCTGCCCCCTGAACGATCGGCGCGTCCTGCCGGAGCAGCTGTGGCGCTTGGCGCGGCGCGGCCGCGAGGATGCCCTGGTTCGCGGTTGCCACCGCGCCGGCCACGATCGCCGACCATCGAAGAAGATCTCGCCGGGTCGGACGCGGGTTGCCTGCGCCCAGTGCGCGCCGGAGCCGGTCCAGGTCGCCTTGCTCGCGGGGGCTCAGGTCTCGCTCCAATGCTTGATTCGCCATGTAGTCGGTACTCCTCATCGTCCTGGGCCGCGCAGAAATGCAGCCGCGCTGGAGTCAGCGCGGAGAACGTGGCCCATTCGCGCTCAATAACGACCGGGCAGCCGCGACGGTTACCCAGCCGCAGAGATGCGCGGAAGCGGTCTCACCCACTTCCGCGCATTCACTATTTTATCTACGTCAGAACTATGGCTCCGCGATGTAGAGGATCGCGCTCGCTCCCGTCATGTCGTCTTCCTGGAACGCCACTGCCCCCAGAGCGCGGATATTCTCCGGCCCGCTAGCGGTGGCCACGGGCGTTGCCGCGGATTCCGCCATGTCCATCCCGCCCATCACGCCCATCAGCATGACGATCGAATCGATGGCCTGACCGATATCAAGATACCCGACCTGGTAGTACTCACCCGGCAGAAGTCCCATCACGGTCTGGATCTGGGGATCCTGCGCCAACGACGCGGCCGGCTCCGTGGTCAAGTCCTCGATGCCGCCACCAAGTGAGATAACGGCCTGGTCCTCGATCACGCCGAACTCCACAGCCGGGGCTCCTTCCATTTCCGGACCAGTGACGACGTAGACTGTGTCGCCGGCGACGGTTCGGGTCGATACATCTACCCCCGCCCCGGAGCGGTCGATCAATGCCGCGATCTTCACCGCGGTCTCGGCCAGGGCATCGGGGTCTGTGGTGGAGACAGCGGCCACGGCGTCAATGCCAAAGCTGTCGAAGTTGATGCTCGGGAACGACGAGAACGCGATGAACTCATAACCGAGGAGGTCAAAGAGATCCGCCGCGAGGTCGAACCCAAGTGTTGCCGACGCGGTTGCGATTTCTTCCTCCATCTCTTCGGGAGTTGGGACGTTCATCATCGCGTGGCCATCGGCCTGCTCGACTCCTGACACCGCATCGTTGACCGCTTGCGCCAACAGGTAGGGGGCGCTGGCGTACGCGGTCTCCGGGAGCCGGCCGGCCTGGAACGCGAAGGTGCCGGCCGGCGCGCGCCCAGCCGCGGCCGCAACCGCCGGATCGTTCTCCACCAGCATCTCGTCGGGGATGACATCTGGGCTCAGGATTGAGATCGTGTCGAAACGGAATCCGGGGCCGTCGGCACTGATGGCAAATCCGAACCGTCCGCCCCATGCCTCCTGCGGCATTTGAGGGGCTTGGCTCTGCAGCATCGCGGCCAACTCCGGGCCGAGCGCGTCGATGATGGCCTGGCCATCGACATAGGTGAATGATAGAGCGTCGGTTGGAAGCTCGGCCGCGACCGCCTGCGCCTCGTCAGAATCGGCGAGAGACCCGACGGTTCCGTCGACGACGTCGACGATCCCGGTGACATCGGCCTGATGCGGTCCCACGATGATGTAGTCACCGGCGCGGCCGGCCACGAGACTGCCTCGACTGTGCAGGTCGAATCCATCCATCCACTCCGCCATGGGGTCGTCACTGTCCGTGGCTGGGGTTGCGGCACGATCGCCTCGCGCGATTGCGAGCAACTCGGCCTCGCCGTACATGCCCTCCTCGAGCTCGACGTCGAGCTCCGCGGCAAGATCCGCGAACTGCCCTTCAACATAGCTCCAGGCCGCATCGGGATCGCCAGGAACGAGAATCGCGGCCACACCCTGGCCGGGGTTCCGAGACTGAGCCAAGGGCGTGGCATCGGCCGCGTCTGGCGCCGCATCACGTTCGTGGCGGGACGCAAACTTGGCCGCCGCTCGTTCCACCGCCTGTGGCGTAACGACGATGGCCATCTCCCCGCCGAGCAGGGCGTCAAGATCGGCCTCGGTGAAATCACCCGCCGCCGCGCCTTCTTCCAGAATCGCCTCCTCCCAGAGGTCGAGAGCATCGGGCAGTCCGACGCGAGCGAGCAGCTCTTCAGTCAACTGCCATTGCGTTCCCTCCCGGTCGAGGTCGAGGGACTGAAACAGCACGGTCGCCTCGGGCGCCGCGGCCGCTGTGGCCGGCAACTCCCCCTGAGCGGAAACCTCGGTCAGCGGCCAGACTGACGCGGTCAGCCCCGCCATGAGCACCAGGGTTGCCGCCGGCCGCCACATTCCACTCGCCCATCTCAGAGTCAGTGTCATCTCGATTCCTCCGGCGTGTCGGCTGCGAACTGCAGCGGGTCAATGTGGCACGCTAACAGGTGAGCTCGATTGCCAACATCCTCCGCTGCATCACCGATCCCACTCAGGATCGAACAGAACGGTCCAGGGGCGCCCGGATGACCGAGCGCCCCTGGCATACAACTACCGGTGTGATCGCGGCGACGGCAGCTGCCTATTCAGAAATGTAGAGGATGGACGACGATCGATTCAGGCCGTCTTCCTCGTATGAGGCCG
>JAHWJF010000171.1 GCA_019348515.1 Chloroflexota bacterium
GGGGTGAGCGGCCGTGCCTGCTTCTCGATTCCCCGACTATGCTCGTCCTAGCCGTCTTGCCGTCTTGCCGTCTTGCCGTCTTGCCGGCTATGCTGATTCCCGCATTAGCCTTCGGGGTTGAGGTGAGGTCGGCGAGTTATGCCGGCCAAGTCCCGACCGGCGGTATAGCCCGCGAGCGAGCGCGCGACGTCGCGTGAGCATGACCCGGTGAGATTCCGGGGCCGACGGTAAAGTCCGGATGGGAGAAGGCGTGCGAGCGGCGGCGGCCAGTTGTGGCCCCGGCCGTTCGTTACGCGCTACCAAAATGTCAACTTCGCCCGGGGGCTACCCCCGGGCGTTTTTTTGTACCCGGTCGTTCACAGCTCTATGCGGGTCGCCCCGTTCCTGGACGTCGTTCATGGTTAGTTACCTCATCAATCGCCTGTTGCATATCGTGGCCGTGCTCTTCGGCGTGGTCAGCGGGACGTTCGTTTTGCTGCATCTGGCCGGCGATCCACTGGCCGGATTGATTCCACCCGGCGCCGGGCCTGAAGTCGAGAACCAGATCCGGATCGCGTATGGACTGGATCGGCCCCTGCCAATGCAATACCTCGACTTCGTTGGTCGCGCCATGCGCGGCGACTTTGGCGACTCCTGGCGGCAAGGGCGGCCCGCACTCGACGCGGTGCTGGAGCGACTCCCGGCCACCCTGATGTTGACCGCGGTAGCAACTGCTCTGGCCGTCGGCGTCGGAAGTTGCCTGGGTGTGCTAGCGGCGTCGCGGCCCGGTTCTCTCTTGGATATTGGCGCTCGCTTGACGGCACTGCTGGGGCAGGCCGTACCCGCGTTCTGGCTAGGGACGATGTTGATTCTCTTATTTGCCGTCGAATTGCGCTGGCTACCGGCCTCCGGACTCCAGGGACCGGGGGGAGTCATCCTCCCCGCGCTCTCGCTCGCCGCGTACCCCGCCGCGACGCTTACCCGGTTACTGCGCGCATCGATGATCGAGGCGCTCGGCGCCGACTACATCCGCACGGCGCGGGCGAAGGGGCTCTCCCGATCCCGAATCCTCATCGGACATGCCCTACGTAACGCGGCACTGCCGGCGCTGGCATTTACGGGAGTGCAGGTGGGATTTCTCCTCGGCGGCGCGGTGATTGTGGAGGGGGTCTTCGCGTACCCCGGTATTGGTGGGCTCGCGCTCGAGGCGGTGGCGGCGCGAGATATTCCCCTGGTCGAAGCATTTGTCTGGGTCGTGGCGGCGATGATCCTCGTCGTCAACGCGTTGAGCGGTCTGGTGGCCGCATTGCTCGATCCGCGACTTCGCGAGGACGGCCTAGCACTCAGGAGCGCCTCCTCGTGAACACCGCGCAGATCCGCTCCATGGCGCTAGCAACGAGCAGAGAGCCGAGGCCGGCGATGGTCCGACCTACTGCTCGAGCGGAGTGGCGAGCTCGCCCCGGGCCGCCGAGCGCGGTGATCGGACTGTCGATTCTGGTGCTGTTGGCAGCGCTGGCGGTCTTTGGCCCGACTCTCTGGCCGGTGGACCCGGAAGCCCAGGATCTCGTCAACCGGCTGGCGCCGCCGTGGGGCTTCGGCGGAACCGCGACCCACCCGTTCGGAACCGATGGCCTCGGCCGGGACACCCTGGCGCGGCTGATCGCGGGGGCCAGAGTTTCACTTCCACTCGCCGTGGCTGCCACTGCCGCAGCCAGCGTCATTGGCGTGAGCATCGGCCTCCTCGCAGGATATCGCGGCGGTGGGGCTGACCGGGTGGTTACCTGGCTTTCAGACGTGCAACTGGCGATACCGTTCGTCGTCTTCGCCATCGCCATGACCGCGGCGTTCGGCAACTCGATTGGCAATGTGTTGGTCACCCTGATCGTCACCGGTTGGGTGACATACGCGAGAGTCATGCGGCTGCACGCGCGATCGTTGCGCTCGGCGGAATGGATGCAGGCCGCGAAAGCGATCGGCGCGTCCCCGGCGAGAGTGTTGCTCAGGCATCTTCTGCCGAATCTCGCGGCTCCGACGGTGGTGCTGGCGACACAGCAGGCTGGAGCCATGATTCTCTACGAATCGTCGCTCAGTTTTCTTGGTTTGGGCATCGGTGGAAACACGGTGACCTGGGGTGGCATGGCGGCGCTCGGTCGCGAGGCAGTGTTCAAGGCGCCGTGGGTGGCCGCGGTCCCCGGGATCGCCATCGCCCTGGCAATTCTCGGTTTCAACGTGACAGGCGATTGGTTGGCGACGCGCGGCCGGCGTCAGGGTTGGCTCTAGACAGGGGGCGGCGTACCGCTCCAGGGAGGACTGTATGGCTCCATTGCATTCGAGTCGGATATCGCGCCGAGGCGCGCTAGGCGCGGCGGGCCTGGTAGCGGGGTCGGCCTTGCTTGTGCCTGGCATGCGACGCGCCGGGGGATCGGCGTGGGCACATCAGATCTACGATCAAGATCTGGTGATCGACCTCGCGGTTGAACCACCTACGCTCGATCCAGCGCTGGTCTACGAGTCGGACGGCTGGTCCGTTATCCACTCGATCTATGACGCGCTCGTCCAGTTTGGTCCCGATGGCTCGCTGGAGATGGTGCTGGCCGAGTCGATGGCCCAGGTCGATCCACGAACCTGGGAGATCACCCTGCGACCAGACATCACGTTTCACAACGGTGAACCACTGGATGCGGCGGCGATCGCGTTCTCGATCTCCCATCTCCTCGATCCCGAGACCGCGTCGCAGGTGGCCGGTAATTTCCAGGTTATCGAGGAGGTTGAAGAGGTCAATTCGCTCACCGCGCGGCTGCACCTCTCCGCACCGGCCCCCTGGCTGCCATCGGTGATGGCGCCGTGGCTGGCGTTGTTGCCGCCCGTCTACGCGGGTGATCCAGCCAATGAGTTCGCGAAGAATCCCGTCGGCACCGGTCCGTATCGCTTTGTCCGGTGGGATCGCGGATCGCGCATCGCGCTGGAGCGAAATGACGACTACTTCGGCAACTCGGCGAAAGGGGAGCCCGCTTCGGAGAGTGTTGCATTCCGGTTCGTGCCGGACGCCACGACCCGCGTCACGGACCTGGTTTCGGATACCAGTCAGCTGGTGCGAGCGGTGCCATTTGACGAGCTGGAGACGGTCGAAGCGACTGCCGAAGTCGTTGCGCAGCCCATCGCGGGGTGCTCGTTCGTGCGTATCCCGACCGATGTCGCTCCGTTCGACAACGGGATGGTAAGACAGGCCCTGAATCACGCCGTCGACGTCGAGGCGATCATCGCAACCCTGCTCGGCGGCCACGGCGTCAGGCTTCCCAATGTGTTCGTCCCGGGCGGCCTGGGATACGACGAGGATCTCTCCCCACATACGTACGATCCCGAGCTGGCGAAGCAGTTACTCGCAGACGCAGGCTACCCGGATGGCTTCAACACGCGCCTGGCGTACACGACCGGAGACCGTGCCGATCTGGCGGCCGCGATCGCGGGCCAGCTGGGTGCGGCCGGCATCGACGTCGAGCTGGAGCCGGTCGAGACGGCGACGTTCAACGCCACCTGGCAAGATCCGGAGGCCGCACCGCTGCGATTCCTGACGTGGCGCCCACTGTACGATCCATACACGTTGCTGAGCCTGGTCATCTCCAACACGGGGTTCTTGTCTCGGTATGACAATCCCGAGGCGCAGGCATTGATCGAGGCGGGCGCGGTCGAGCCCGATCCGGAGGAGCGGGACCGTATCTACCGAGAGCTAGGCAACGTGCTCCATGATTCACCGGCGGGCATCTATCTCTGGAGTTTGACGTCGTTTTATGGAGTAGACCGGGACGCGCCGCCGTGGACACCGCGCCCGGACGACTGGATTCTGCCACTGGTGGCCGAAGGAACTCTGTGAGTTGTGAGTAGCGGCGAAGCACAACGTCTCGCCGCCCCTGAGCGGGGAGCTGATCTTGACGATCTGGCGTTCATCCGGGATCGGCGAGTCGGCCATCTCGCTACGGCTGACGCAGGCGGGAAGCCATCAGTCGTGCCCGTTGTCTACGCGTTGGTCGTGCTCGATGGCGATCCAGCCATTGCCATCGCCATCGATGAAAAGCCGAAGGGGGACGCTCGGGCCCTGCGCCGGGTGCGCAACATCCTGGAGCGACCTGAGGTCGCACTGGTGGTCGATGACTACCACGAGGATTGGCGGAGTCTTGCCTGGGTGCTCGTGCGTGGGGCAGCGAGCCTGATCGAGCCGGGGAGCCCTGGCCACGCCGAAGCGCTGACCGCGCTGCGGCTGAAGTATCCGCAATACGGCGTGATGCGTCTCGAAGCGTCGCCGGTTATCCTCATCCGGAACGTTTCGACGACCTCCTGGACGGGAAGCGACACGGGTGGCGAGAAGCCGGCTGAGCGGTTCGGTCGCGAAGAACTGGCGGCGCTCGTCCGGGGACGGCGGTCGGTGCGAGCTTTCGACACTCAGCCCGTGCCGCGCCCGATCGTCGAAGAAGCGATCGCGGCTGCCGGTTGGGCGCCGTCGCCGCACGGGCGCCAGCCGTGGCGGTTCGTGGTCGTCGAATCTCCGGAGCGCCGGAACGCGCTAGCTGACGCCATGGCGGAGACCTGGCGAGCCCAGCTGCGGCTCGACGGCCAGGGCCGGCAGATCGTCGAGGCGCGATTGGAGAAGAGCCGCGACCGGCTGCAACGAGCGCCGTTCCTGATCATTCCCTGTCTCTATCTCGCGGGACTCGACGTCTACCCTGATCCGGACCGGCAGCGAGCGGAGGAGACGATGGCCATCCAGAGCCTGGGTGCGGCAGTGCAGAATCTGCTCCTGTCGCTCTACGCCGCTGGGGTCGATGGCGGCTGGATGTGCGCCCCGCTCTTCTGTCCAGACGTCGTCCAGGCGGTGCTGGGTCTGGACACCGCATTGAAACCGCACGCGTTGATTGCCCTGGGTTACGCCGCGAGTGACCCGGTGCGCCGCCCGCGCCTCCCGCTCGACGAGCTAATCGTCGATTGGCAGTAAGACACGCCTCCGGCGGCCACAAGGGTGGCGAGCGGGGTTCCCTGACCGGCTGGCTCTTTCCCGGTTGCGACTTCCGCATGGACGCATCCGCACTTGCCCGCTCGTTACGGGCGACGGATGATGGCGTGCGAGATTCGCAGGAGCAGGGATAGGGGTAAAGTCCCGTGGTGTCATCCGACGCAAGCGCCCATGCATGTGCACGTTTCTCGAACCTTCATGTCAGTGGTCACCCACTCGTGCGGCACAAGATCCGCATGCTGGCGGACCGCCGCACCGACTCGAAGCTTTTCCGGGAGCTGGTTACCGAGCTGACGTCCCTAATGGTGTATGAGGCGACGACCGATCTTCCGGTGCGGCCGGTACAGTTTCAGACGCCGCTCGAAAGCACGGAAGGTGTCGAGGTGTCGGCCCGGGTCGGTCTCGTGCCGATTCTGCGGGCGGGGCTGGGCATGACCGATGCCGCGCTGGCCATTCTGCCCCAGGCGCAGGTCTGGCACCTCGGCTTTCGTCGGGACGAAGAGACGCACCTGCCGGAGAGCTATTACAACCGGCTGCCTGAGGTCTGCCCCAATGACCTGGTGATCGTGCTCGATCCGATGCTGGCGACCGGCGGCTCCGCCTCAGCCGCGATTTCGACCTTGAAGCGATGGGGGGCGCCGAAGACTACCTTCGTGGGGTTGATCGCCGCACCGGAAGGTGTTGAGCGCCTGCGGCGGGATCACCCCGACGTGCGCGTCCACGTTGCGTTACTCGATCGCCAACTGGACGACAATGCCTATATTCGGCCCGGGCTTGGCGACGCTGGTGACCGCATGTTCGGGACCGAACCATCGGTGTGGGACGCGTCGATGGGGTGATTAGGCGTCGGGGTATTAGTTGGGGCGCCGACGAATCATGCGGCGGTGCGGGATGCCGCGCACGTCGTAAAGCGGGCCAGCAGGGGAAAACCCGAGCCGGCGATAGAAATCCTCCGCGGGGAGCTGCGCCGCCAGGGCCACCTCCAGTGCACCACCGCGATCGGCGGCGTCCAGGAGGAATCGCATAACCATGCCTCCAATACCTCGGCCTCGTGCCTCCGGCAGAGTTGCGACCCAGGCTATCAGCGCCTGCCCCCCCTTCTGCGGCGAGAGGGTCAGGCGCCCCGTTGATACCGCCCACGTCTCATGACCATCAACCCGGGCCTCCTTGGAGGAGGCAAGCGCGATGATGCTGCGATCGTCGTCCGGATCGGCGACACGCAGATCCGCCACCCCTTGCTCTTCCGCAAAGACCCGCCGCCGAATTTCGAGCGCGGCGAGCAGCTCTTGAGGACTGGCGACGCGCACGACCTCAATCCGAGGCGAGCCTCGGAGCTGCATCGCGATGTCGGCGTCGTGCGTCCTGGCGCTCATGCAAGAGTGTCCATTGAGGGGGTCATCACGGCCCAATGCGCCGCGTTGCGCTCGGCGAGGCGCGTTCGCGCCTGAGCAAGAGCCGCGCGCGCCGCCGCGAGCTGCTCCGCGACCCGGTTGGGCGCGGTTCCTCCGGGAACGTCGCGTGAGGCCAGACTCTCCGCGGCCGTCAATGGTGGACGCTCCGCGGCAAAGATCGGGTGTGCCTCAGCCCATTCCGCCTCCGTGAGATCGGCGAACGTTTTTTCCGAGGCGATGCAGTAAGCGACCAGCTTGCCGGTCGCCTCGTGGGCTTCCCGGAACGGGACGCCGCGTCGCGCCAGGAGATCGGCGGCGTCGGTGGCGAGAGAAAAGTCGGCGGTGGCGGCGTCGCCCATTCTATCGGCCCGCCAGCGCGCGGTCCGGATCATGGACGGTAGGACGCCGAGGGTGGCGAGCAGGGTATCGACGGAGTCGAACAGTGCCTCCTTATCCTCCTGGAAATCCTTGTTGTAGGTGAGTGGCAGACCTTTAGCGACCGTGAGCATGGCAACCAGGTTGCCATAGACGCGGCCGGACTTGCCTCGAGCCAGCTCGGCGACGTCCGGATTCTTCTTCTGGGGCATGATCGAGCTGCCGGTGGAGAACGTATCGGAGAGCTCCAGAAACCGGAACTCGGCGGAGGCCCAGAGGATGATCTCCTCTGCCAATCGGGACAGATGCATCGCGACCATGGCACAGGCGTAGAGCGCATCGAGCACGAAATCGCGATCGGACACGGCGTCAAGGCTGTTGGTGGAGATGGCGCCGAAGCCGAGGTCTGATCGCGTCGCCTCGCGGTCGATCGGGTAGGTCACCCCGGCGAGGGCTCCCGCCCCGAGCGGCATGACATCGGTACGGCGAAATGCATCATGCAGGCGATCGAGGTCACGGTCCAACATGGCGACGTAGGCAAGCAGATGGTGTGCCAGGAGGACCGGCTGCGCCCGCTGCAAGTGGGTATAGC
>JAHWJF010000172.1 GCA_019348515.1 Chloroflexota bacterium
TCTGCCTGCTTACCATCGATAAAGGCCCGGGTCTGCTTCAAGATGATCTGTGCATGCTCATCACTGCCAGAGATCGCGGCCAAGAGATCGGCGACGGTCACACCATCCGGGATCTCGAGCCGCTGCGTCTTGCGTCGCAGCATGTCGCCGATAGTACCGTGATAGCTGACGGTGACGTCCGCGTGCGGCCCTCAGACCCCGGCTTCCGAACGCAGCCGAAGATGGTGGATCACCTCGTCGCGGGTGAGCAATCCCGCCAGCCGGCTACCATCGAACACCGGCAGCTGCAGCAACTGATTCGCGTCCATGAGTTGGACCGCGGTCAGCAACTCGTCGTTCGGCCCGACCCTGGGCAGGTCCGTGAGAGGTGTCATCACATCGCCGGTGGTCATCTGGTCCCAATCCGTGCGCGGCACTTGTGAGACATCGCGCAAGTTGAGTATGCCGACCGGGTTGCCCGCCGCGGTGACGATGAATGATCCTTGCCCCCGGCCAAGGATATGCTGCTCGACCAGGAGCTGAAGCGTGAGGCCGGCCGGGACTTCCGGCTCACGAACGATACCCATAACCTGCGAGACCTGGGTTCCCGCGAGCTGCCCCTGTTGCAGGAACGCTTTCTTTTCCGTGGTTGCCGCGTTGTGCAGGATGAAGCCGATCATGATCATCCAGATGCCGCCGATGATGTCACCTTGGAAGGCGCGAAATGCGCCGATTGCCATCAATCCGTAGGCGATGATCTGACCGGCCGTTCCGGCAACCTTGACTCCCGTCTCCTGCTTACGTGTGAAACCCCAGACGATGGATTCCAGGATGCGGCCGCCGTCGAGTGGATAACCCGGTAGCAGATTGAAGAACGCCAAAATAAGATTGATGAAGGCTAGCCATTCCGACGATGCGCCGAGATACCCCCGGTCCCCGAAACCCTGGTTGATCCCATAAAAGACGGCGGCGAGGAAAATGCTGGACGCTGGGCCGACGGCCGCGATGCGGAACTCGGCGCCTGGCGTCTTCGCCTTCCCGCCAAGTTGCGCGATGCCGCCGAAGATGTAGAGAGTGACGCTGACCACCGGGATGCTATTCCGCCTCGCTACCCAGGCATGCGCGAGTTCGTGGAAGAGGATCGACGCGAAGAAGAGCAACGCCGTGAGGAGTGCCGTCAGCCAGCGGCCGAGATCGCTCATCTCGGGATACGCGGCGGGAAGCAGACCACCGGCAAGCGTCCAGGTTAATAGCGCGAGAATCAGGAACAGGCTCGGGTTGATCTGGATTGGAATGCCCCAGACATAACCGATAGTGATGTTGCCGTTGCCGCTGCCCATCATGGATCGTTTCTGCCTTGCATGCCGGCGGCGGTGCCGGAACTAACGCCTGTCTGAGAAAGAAACAGGCCCAGGATAATCGTCCCAGGCCCATCGTAGCGCAGGATGGGATCCCACGCATGTAGATAGCGAACGTTTTCCAAGATCACGCGGCAGGAGCGACGATCGTCATCCAGGGGTGCTCGAGGATCATAGCTCGCGGCACCAGATATCCGCCCTGGGAACCGGGAATGACCCCGAAGACGCACTCGTCGCGCTCGAACCACTCGATGCCACGCCCACCCGCGGCCAGCGCGTTCCGTGCGTCGGGGGCCCCGGCGGGACCGTCGAGCGTTGGTTCCCAGAACTGCGCCAGCCATTCCGCAAAATCGGACGCCGCCGGGTCACCACGCCAGAGTGCCGCGTAGTACGCAGCCCAAGCGCTAGCCATGAGCCGCGCGCCCATGGTCCGTGGCCGTAGAAACGGCGTCACAACGGTGGTCACTAGAACACTTCCTCCAACTTTCCATTGGCGTCATCCCGAGGAACTGCACGTTGGACGAGGAATCTCGTAAAGACCGCGCGTATGCGGAGCACCGAGATTCCTCGCTTGCGCTCGAAATGACGCCGGCTTGCGAATCGATGTAGTCGCGAACCGGCAGGATTACTCGCGGCTCATACCGCTGATCAGGCTGACGTAGTAGAGCAGCGAGAGCAGCGACGCGGCGAAGCCGGCAACATACGTCCACGCCGCGGCATTCAGCACCGTGGCCACGCCAGAGCCTTCCTCGCCGCGCTGCAGGCCGCCATCGGTCAGACCGAGATTGGCGAGCGCTTCCTTGGCCCGTTTCGAGGCGTCGAACTCCACGGGGAGGGTGATCAGAGCGAAGATCGTCGAAAGGGCAAAGAGCGCCACGCCGACCCAGGCGAGTTCCGTGATCTGCAGGAAGATCCCCGCGATCAAGACGAAGATACCGAGCGAGGAGCCGATGTTGACGGCCGGCACGATCGCCGTCCGAAACTGCAACGGCGCGAAGGCGCGCGCATGCTGGATGGCATGTCCCGCCTCGTGGGCGGCAATCCCCATGGCCGCGATGCTCGGCGTGCCGTAAACCCCCTGGGAGAGGAACAACGTGCGGTTGCGCGGATCGTAATGATCCGTGAGCTCACCCTTCGTCGCCTCCACCGGCACATCGTAGAGCCCATTGGCGTCGAGGACGCGGCGGGCCACCTGAGCGCCGGTCATGTTGACCGCGTTCCGCACCTTGCTGAACTTGGCGTAGCTCCCACGCACCCGGCTCTGCGCCCAGAGCATGAGCAGCAGCCCCGGGATCATGAACACAAAGTACATTGGATCGAAGATCATCGACTGTGACCTCTTTCTCTCATGCGCGGCGTCACCGCCGCTGGCGAAGATCCACTCCGCCGGTTTCCAGCCACATCCCGGCTGGTTGAGTCTACGGCGAGTCCGCCATTCATGCCGCTTCTCCGGGAATGCTCCCGCAACGCATTCCTCGTGTCCAGAGATCGGCGAGATTGCCGACAGCAACACGAGCAGGCAGAGCTTCGCGGCTGCAATTCGAAACGTCTGAACGGACGAAACGCAGCCAGGAAAGCCTCTGTCTATGAAACGACGTCATGTGACCCGTGGTTCCAGATATTGCGGCGGTTCTTGTTGGATCCCCCTACGGTGCCGCAGAGTGTAACCGCATCGGACCCGCCCTCCGGAGAGTGACCTGCTTGATGCGCTGGATCGGAACTGGTGGTCGGTTCGACCCGCACATCGGAACCTGACTTCAAGACGGCTGGACTACGTTGGTCTGACAAGGGACTTTCGGCCACTATGCCGAAGGACGCTCGCGTCGCACCACCTGTCCTCCCGGGTCGACTTGCAATGCGGCGCGGGCGATACCGAGAAACAGCCCGTGCTCGACAACGCCGGAGACCGCTTTGACCGCGGCGGAGAGCCGGAAGGGATCGTCGATGAGACCTGTAGTGCAGTCGAGAATCATCCCGCCGTTGTCGGAAACCCACGGCTGGGTTGGGTCGCCGGCAGACGATCTCCGTACTGGATCAATCCCGAGTTCCCGCAACCGTTGCGCCGTCTGTGCCCACCCGAATGAGACGATCTCCACCGGCAGGGGAGTCAGCGCACCGAGCGTATCGACGCTTTTTTCCGTGGTCGCCACCAGGACGTAGTCGGCGCAGGCGAGGGCGACGAGTTTCTCGCACAGCAGCGCGCCTCCTCGGCCCTTGATCGCGTCGAGTTGAGGATCGATCTCGTCGGCGCCGTCGATACCGAGATCGAGTCGATCGACCTCGTCGAGCGTCGTCAAGGGAATACCGAGATCGCGAGCTAGCGCCGCGGTGCGGCAAGAGGTTGGCACGGCGGTGAAGTCCAGTCCCTCGACGACGCGGCGGCCTAGCTCATGAATGACCGTGTCGGCGGTCGACCCGGTGCCGAGCCCGACGAGCATGCCGGGTAAGACCAGGTCCGCCGCAACGACAGCCAAACGCTGCAGGCGTTGGGTGAGGTCCACGTCAGGCGGCTCGGCGATGAAGTCTTGCCCCGGCATCCTCGTCAACGAGCCACCAGAGATGGCTGTCTGGCAAGGCGGATCGGATCATTTGCGCCGGGAAGATCGCCGGCAGCTCAGGGCCCTCCAAAACCGCCTCCAACGTCTCGGCTTTGCCGGGGCCACCGACGAGGAAAAGGATCTCGCGGGCGGCGTTGAGCACCGGCGCGGTAAGGGTCAGCCGGGTCACGTCCATCTTGGGCACGAAGTTGGCGACGGCGAGATTCTGGTTCTCCGCAAGGGCGTCGGTATTGGGAAAGAGGGAGGCCGTGTGTCCATCATCCCCCATCCCAAGCAGCACGAGGTCGAAACGAGGGGCGCTGCCTGGCTCGTCGAAGGTTTCGCGCAGGAGAGCTTCGTACGCTGCGGCCGCGTCCCGCGGCGATTCAGCCTCGGTGTCCCAGGGATGGACATTGGCGAGCGGGATCGGCACGAGATCGAGAAAACCCCGCTTGGCTTCGCCGGCGTTGCTTTCCGGGGAGCCAAGGGGCACCCACCGCTCGTCACCCCAGAAGATGTGGACACGGTCCCATGGAATCTGGGAACGATAGGGCTCCCGCGCCAGGATCGTGCCCATCTGCTTCGGCGTACTCCCTCCAGAGAGCGCAATGAATGCTTGCCCGCGCTCCTCAACCGCTCGCTCGACAGCGTGTGCGAAGCGTTCTGCCGCCGCCCGAGCCAGTGCGGACCCATCCGGGACGACGATAACGTGCCCACGCGGGCCGAGGTCCATCACGGCGTGGGTGATAGGGCTTCCCAACTCCTTCTTCGCGGTCACCGTCGCCTCACTCCTCGGAATCCCTCCGGCACCATGTCGGTGGCGAATGCCAGCGCCGCTTCGAATACTGGGTCTCGGCCAAAGTCGCGGAGTTCCTCTCCCAGCAGATCCGCCTCGTCCGGCAGTGGCGCGAAGACGGTCCGCACCATATTCGGCATCTCGGGACTATCGCTCGTGGTCGAGATCTCGTCGGCGTCGAGCCGCTCGATGGTGAAAAACCCGGCCTTGCCGCCGTCGGCGGCAAGTCGAACGTCGAGCAGGGTTGAGGAGGCCAGCAGCTTGGCGGTTGGACGCAGGGTCAGCGTCACCTCGCGCTGTCTTCCGGCCGCTCCCGCGCGTAGTGTCGCCCGCCACACGTTAGGGTCGCCGCGCACAGGGAGCAACTCTCCCGGAGTGCGCCAGTTCAGGCGAGAGCCGAGCCAACCCGCGTAGAGAAGCGCGCTGGTAAACCCGGACGACTGGGTGGGCGAGTTGGCATAGGTCACCGTTGCCTCGTCGATGAGGTCGAGGATCGGGAGCATGGCCGGAACATCGAAAAACTGGGTCGTCAGCCGTCGCCAGGGGGTCAGCCGGCCCCAGGCAAAATCGCTGAGGGCGGCGTGGTTCCCGGGGGCGCAAACGAAGCCGAGCAACGTCTGCATAGCGCTGGCGGCATGCAGAGACGCCGCACTGTCGACGATCAGGCGGTCGGAGATGCTGACCAGTTCGGAGAAGAGGGAACCACCATCAGCCGTATCCGCCGACCACCAGAGGAAATCAGGGAGATCCGGCACCAGCAGTGGTGAGGCGATGGACGCCAGTTGCCGCTCGTTCTCGGTGCTGACGTCCACGGTGACACATTCGAAGACGATGGCGGGACGACCTCGCGATGCCGCCTGCTCGAGCAGGTCAACACGGACGTCCATCCCGGGGGCGGTCCCGGTGTCCTGCCCCGGATCGGCGATGAGCACGGTCGCTCGCGACGGATAAATGTCAGAGAGCGAGGCGATCGTCTGCCGCACCCGGTCGGCATCAGCCTTCGTGCGCGTAGCGGCAATGAGGTTCAGGGTCGCCGCGCGCGCGGTGACCATGGGCCAGGGGGCGTCGCTCCCCTGGCCATTAGGCGACGTCGGCGTTGTCTCCCGAGCTTCGCCGTATCGCTGCCAAAGCGCATTCAGCCGCGCGGTGATTTCTCCCGCGTCGCAGACGCGGGCCTGCCATGACGCGCCCGGGATGGGCCTGGCAAGCGAGCGACGAGATTCCCGTTTGGAAGTCGCCAAGGAACCTCTCCGCGCCCTAGGGGCGCCGCCAGGTACGGTCGGTCAACGAAATCATGGTGTCGGCTTCCTCGGGGCCCCAGGACCCGGCCGGGTAGAGGAACGGTGTCGGCGCCTCAGGAGCGTCCCAGACATCGAGGATCGGCTGCACGATCGACCATGCGGCCTCGACTTCATCGCGCCGGGTGAACAGCGTCGGGTCACCACGGATCACGTCGAGGAGCAATCGCTCATATGCATCCGGACCCGCTTCGCCGAAGGCCGATCCGTAGGAAAATTCCATTCGCACGGGACGAATCTGGGTCCCGGCGCCGGGAACCTTAGCGTTGAAGCGGATAGCGATCCCCTCGTCGGGCTGAATGCGCATGGAGATGACGTCCGGGGACGGCTCGACCTCGGAGCCACCGAAGATCATGTGCGGAACCTTCTTGAGACTGACCGCGACCTCGGTCACCCGTCGCGGCAGCCGCTTGCCGGTGCGCAGGAAGAACGGCACCCCGTTCCAGCGCCAGTTTTCGACCTTCAATCGCAACGCGACAAAGGTCTCGATCTTGCTGTCGAGAGGGACACCTTCCTCCTCACGGTATCCGGGAACCGCCTTGCCGCCGACATAGCCCGGGCCGTACTGTCCCGGCACGAGCCAGCGCAGGACCTCCTGTTCGCCGGCGGGAGGAACCACTGAGCGTAGGACTTTGACCTTCTCATCGCGGACGGCATTGCCGCTGTATCGTGCCGGTGGCTCCATAGCGACGACGGTGAGGAGCTGCAGCAGATGACTCTGCACCATATCGCGCAGGGCGCCAGCGCGGTCGTAGTAGCCAGCCCTGCCTTCCACGCCAATCGCCTCGGCCGCGGTGATCTGCACGTTGTCGACGTAGTTCCGGTTCCAGATCGGCTCGAACAGGATATTGGCGAAGCGGAAGGCGAGGATATTCTGAACGGTCTCTTTCCCCAGATAGTGGTCGATGCGGTAGATCTGCCGCTCAGAAAAGACGTCGGCCATCTCCTGGATCAGCTCCCGCGCGGATTGGAGATCGTGGCCGAACGGTTTTTCGACGACGATGCGCTGCCAGCCCTGGCTCGGCTCGAGGTAATTCGCCTGACGCTCGGAGACCGCCGCCGCGTCCAGCCCGTGGATGATCGGCAGGAAGAAACTCGGAGAAGTCGCCAGGTAGAAGATGCGATTGCCTTTGGTGCCACGTTCGGTGTCGATCGTGCGCAGTCGCTCGCCTAACCGCGCGTACATCTCGGGATTGGCAAAGTCGCCTTGCACGTAGCTGAGCCCCTTGGCAAATCCCTGCCAGGCATCCTCGGTGACTGGCGTGCGAGCGTTCTCGGTGACGGCTTCGCGCATCTTTTCGCGGAAGTCGTCATCGCTCCAATCGCGGTGTGAGACACCGACGATCGAGAATCCCTCGGGCAGCGGTTGGCC